>CALMWD010000410.1 GCA_937873105.1 uncultured Rhodanobacteraceae bacterium | reverse complement strand
GGGCGCGCCAATTCCTTTTCGTTCCGCATCAGGCCGTTCCGAACGAGGCGGCTCGCTCCCGCTTCTTCGTGCGCGCGCTCAAATCGCGAGTCGGTGCGCCATCTCGAACACGGCGGGCGGCATTGGATGGCGCAGGCGCCAGACGATGCTGATCGGCGCACTGCCGCTGTGTCGCAGGTACTGGATCGGCCCGAGGTAGCAGAAGCGTTCGGTCCAGCCTTGCGGATGTTTGCTGGCGCGACGCAGGAACAGCAGGGGCGTATAGCCCCGCGCGGCGTGGTGCAGGTAGCGCTGTCCGGTCTCGCCTGCCGCAGTCGTGCGTGACTGCGACTGCCAGTGGAACTCGTCGGGCTTGAGCGCGTAGTCCTCGTACATGGTTTGCGGCGAGAACGACTTTTCGTCCTTGTCGATGGTGACGAAGAAGACATCGATCTTGCGCGCGGGCACATGCAGCACGCCCTCGCGGAAGTTGCCGGCGACTTCGAAACGCTGAGCGCCCACGGCGATCAGGACTTGCTCGCGGGTGTAGCGCGCGTGCAGGCGCAATGGCCCCGTCAGGTGCTCGAAGCGGCGTGCCGGTGGCGCCAGCAGTTGCCGCAGCCGCCATTCGGCGACGTCGCGCACGTCCTCGCGCCAATGCGGATGTGCCCGCAAGCCATCCAGCAGCGTTTGGACGTTGGTGCGCGGATGGCCCCAGAGCAGGCTGAGTGCGATCGCGCAAAGCACCGGATCTTCAGGTTCGGCGCCGACGCCTTGGGACAGCCAATGCACGAGCGCGGCGAGCAGTTCGGGATCGTCGCATCCGGCGAGTTCGAGCAGGCCGCGTTTCAGGTGCCCTGCGCCAGGAGCGTGGCGGCGTTCGATCGGCGACGACAATCCCAGCAATTCGCACGGCAGTGCCTTCGCGAGCAGGTCTTCGGGGCTGTCCCAGACCAGATGGTCGAGCATTTCCTGAAGGTCGGGGCGACGACCGAGTTGTTGCATCAGGCCGCGCAGTTCGAATTCCAGGCGCGGTCGGTTGAGACCGATCCGGGTACGGATGTTGTCGAGCACATGTTGCTGCGCCTTGCGCGTGAGTCGAACGAGGCAACCGCTCGGCAGCCAGCCGAAGCCAGCTTCGATTTCCTTGTCGATGCGCGGCCGCTCGCCGGGCTTGCCCAAGCTGAAAGC
>CALMWD010000409.1 GCA_937873105.1 uncultured Rhodanobacteraceae bacterium | reverse complement strand
CATTCGGGTCGTTCGAGCCGAAGTAGGTGTAGTCGTCGTCGTAGTACGGCCAGTTGCCGTCGATGGCTTCGGCGGGTCCGCAGCCGGTCATGGTGTTGCCGTCGGCGTTCACGCCAAACAGGTTGCCGTAGGCTTTCACCTTGCCGGTGTTGGTGTGATTCACGATCGCCGCCCCCGCCTTGCAGAACAGGTTGCGCTGCGCCGGTTGCAGTCCGCCGACGCGCACCGGCTGGCGCGATTCGAGCACAAAGGCCCACGTCACCATGCTGATGCCGCCATCCAGCGCTTCGCCGAAAGCGTTGCCTTCGATCAGGAATTCCGTGGTGGTCGCATTCGGGTTGCTGTACTTGAGCGGATAGACCTGATTGTTGCCGCGGCCATTCAGCACAAGGCCGCGCACGGTGCCGGGTGCAGTGAACTTCAGCGCCGGATTGATCTGGATCTTGTGGATGGCATTCAAACCACCGACGTTCGCAGCGATGGTGTTCGCCGATGCACCGGGTTGCGTGAAGCCGTCGATGGTGAGCGCTTCGTTGACGGTCACGTCGCCGCTTCCGGCGATCACGCACCAGCCCTGTGTCGCATGACAGCCCGGGTCGCTGGTCGGGATGTTGAAGTGGATCGTATCCACCACGCCGGTACTCGCATTCGCCTTGGCGACGGCGCCAGCGAGCGAGCAGTCGTTCGCCGTCGCGTCGTTGCAGGCGGAAACACCGGCATCGGCAGAAGTGTTGTCAACGACGTAGGTGGCGGCATCGGCGGTCGCGGCGAACGCGAGCGCGAATGGAAACGCCAGGCAGCAGCTTGGGTGCTTAGGCATTGGCTGGTCTCGAAGCAAGGCTGCCAGCTTGGCTCATGCGTGCTGGCGTTGGCACCCCGCGAATGCGGGGGTTGACCCTATTGATCAAGGATCGTGCGGTCGCGCAGCGGTGCCCTCAGCCAGGGGGCGGCTACGGCGTTTTCGCCTCGAAGCGGTCAATCATGCGGTAGGCGGTGCGTTCGGAGACGCCGAGCACTTCGGCGACGCGCCTGCGGTTGCCGTCGTAGCGTTGCAGCAGGATGGAGAGGTATCTCCGTTCGATGTCTTCCAGCGTCGGCTCGCCTTGCAGCAGGGCGGAGGATTCGCTGGTGCCGCCCACGGCATCGGCGTTCAGGGTAGGCAGGTGTCGCGGTTCGACGACGGTGTTCGGTCCCGCGAGCAGCACGGCGCGTTCGACGACATTGCGCAATTCGCGCACGTTGCCCGGCCAGTGGTATTGCCGCAGCAGTCGCAGCGCCGCGTCGCTGAAGACGTGGGGAACGCCACCCGCCGCACGTCGCTGGGTGAAGTGACGAACCAGGAGGGCGATGTCGTCGCGGCGATCGCGCAGGGGCGGCTCTTCGATGGCGAAGCCGCTGAGGCGGTAGTACAGGTCGGCGCGGAACTGTCCTTGCTGCACCATGCGCTGCAAGTCGCGGTTGGTCGCGGCGACGATGCGCACGTCGGCGCGCAGGTCGGCGGTCGCGCCAACGCGGCGGAAGCGTCCGGTTTCCAGTACGCGCAGCAGCTTGGCCTGAAGCGCGGCACCGATGTCGCCAATTTCGTCGAGGAACAGCGTGCCGCCTGCGGCGGCTTCGATCAGTCCGGGCTTGCGGCGGTCGGCGCCGGTGAAGGCGCCGCGTTCGTAGCCGAACAGTTCCGACTCGAACAGGGTTTCCTGCAGGGTGCAGCAATCCACGGCGACGAAGCGTTCGTGGCGCCGACCGCTGGCCTGATGTACGGCATGCGCCACCAGTTCCTTGCCGACGCCGCTTTCGCCGGTGATCAGCGCCGTTACCTGAGTGTCGGCTACGGCGGCGATGAGATCCCACAGACGCTTCATGGCCGGGCTGTTGCCGAGCAGATCGGGCGTTCGGCGTGCGGCGCTTGCGGCGTGGTCCACGGCGCGTCCGGCGCGCAGTCGGCTGCCATCCACGGCGCGGCGGATCACCAGCTCCAGTTCTTCGAGGTTGACCGGCTTCACGAGGTAGTCGGCGGCACCCATGCGCATGGCGCGCACGGCGTGGTCGATCGAGCCATGCGCGGTGAGGATGATGGTGGGTCGATCCGAGGCGATCTCGCCGAGCGGCCCGAGGTCCTGGGCGTCGGGCAGGTTCATGTCGAGCAGCACCACGTCGGGTGCCTGCGCATCGAGCTTGGCGCGCGCTTCGGTCCAGGTTCTGGCGCTGCCCATGTCGTATCCGGCCTTGGTCAGGGCACGCACCAGAATTTGATTGAGTACGACATCGTCTTCGACGACAAGAACGCTGGGTTTCATGGACTGATTTCGCCGGATGGGGTTTGCGCGTCTGCGTCGGGGAGAACCAGCTCGAAGCAGCTGCCTTCGTCGAGCTTGCTTTCGACACTCAGGCTGCCGCCGCGTCGTTCGGCCAGCGACTTGCAGATCGCGAGGCCGAGTCCGGTGCCGCGTTGACCGTCGGCGCGGCGGCTGAAGAAGGGCATGAAGATCAGCGGCAGGTGTGCGGGCGCGATGCCGCAGCCGGTGTCGCGCACGGCGATGCAGAGCGTGTCGGTGTCGCGGCGGCTTACCGTGAGTGTCAACCGGCCGCCGCGCGGCATGGCGTGCAGGGCGTTCTGGACGAGGTTGAGGAGGATCTGCGCCAGCTCGCCATCGTCACCCATCACGCGGACGCCGTCACCGACGCCGTTCCAGATGACTTCGCAGGTGACGCCCGCGCGCCGCGCTTCCTCGGACAGCAGGCCGAGCACGTCGTCGATCGCGCCGCGCACCGCCACGGGCTGAGACAGGTCGGTCGAGGGCTGGCTCATGCGCAGCAGTCGCTGGGTGATGCGGACGCAGCGGTCGATTTCGTCGTCCACCAGACGCAGGTAGTCGATCAGTTCGCCGCGATCGGCCGAGCCGTCGCGCAGGCCGCGCAGGCTGGTTTGCAGCGCCAGCCGGATGGAGGCCAGCGGGTTGTGGATTTCATGCGCCACGCCGTTCGCAAGCAGGCCGATGGCCGACAGCCGCTGCTCCTGCGAGAACCGCACCTGGTCGTCGAGACGCCGGATCACCTGCATGACCTGGCGTTCGCCGTTCGGCCCTTCGATCGCTGCGGCGTCAATTTCGACATCGACCGTCGATCCATCGGCGCGCGTGAATGCCATGACCGTGCGCAACGGCTCGGAGCCGAGGCTGCATTCGACGACAGGGCACGTCACCAGTGTCCGCTCGCAGGGCTCGCAGCGGGCCCGGCTGACGGCGTGGCAGGGTTGGCCGATGATGTCGGAAAGCGCCCGTCCGATCAGTTGCGCATACGCGGCATTGGCCATGGCGATGCGGTGGTCGTCGCCGACCAGCAGCATTGGATTGGGGGCGGCGTCGAGCAGAGACTGCTGGAATCGCCCGTGCGCGGCGAGTGCGGCCATCTGGTCCTGAACCCGGTCGGCCATTTGATCGAACGCCTGGCCCAGTTTGGCCA
>CALMWD010000408.1 GCA_937873105.1 uncultured Rhodanobacteraceae bacterium | reverse complement strand
GTTCACCGGGAGCGAATTGATGCTCAAGGTCGCCTCGCCGGCAATCAGCGGCTGGGTCGCGATGAGCGTGCCGTTGTCGCGGAATTCGATGTTGCCCGACGGCGACCCGGCGCCGGGCGCGGTGACGCTGATGGGTACGGTGAAGGTGCCGGTTTGGCCGTAGTCCGTCGGCGAACCCGTGGTGTTCAGCGCGAGACTGGTATCGGCCTTGCTGACCGTGACGGCGGTTGCCGCCGAGCTGCTGCCGATGTGGTTGGCGTCGCCGACATAGTTCGCGGTGATGCTGTAGGCGCCGACGGCGGGCGTGATGTTCGCAGCCGCAACGAACGACCCGTTCAGCGCCGCGGTGGCCAGCACGGACGCGCCATTGCGGAACTCGACATTGCCGGTCGGCGTGCCGCCGCTGACCTGCGCACTCAGCGAGATCGTCTGGCCGAACTTCGCCGATGTGGGGTCGACGATCTGGATCGTCGTGGTCGGCGTGCCAAGGTGGAAGAGATAGGCCGAACCCGCATCATCCGATGCTGCCAGCACGTCGTCCTCCGGCGCGCCGACGATCGCACCACTCGCCGTCAACGCAACGCCAAAGCCGAATCGGTCATTGTCCGCCGCGTCACTCGCAAAATACTTGTCCACCTCCGACCACGCACTACCCGTGCGGTTGAAGCGATAAGCGGTTCCGCGATCTGTTCCGCTCGAGTTGACGCCATAGGCGCCAATCACGGCAACATCGTCCAACAATGCCACCGAATGCCCAAAGAAATCCCCGGCGGCAGCGTCGCTGGCGGTCAGCAAGGCCTGCAACGACCATGACGCTCCGCTCCCTGTGAAAACATGCGCTGCACCACGGGCACCGTTACGGAAATGCTCGCCAACGACGACCGTCCCCGAATGCACTGCGACTGAATGACCGAACCGCCCATCATCGGTCGGCGACGCGGCACGCAGCTTTGTCGGCGCCGACCAAACGCCCGCCGACCTCGAATAGACGTAGGCGGCGCCCGAATCGATGCCGCTCACGTCGAATGAGGTATCAAACAATGGTGCACCCGCCACCGCAGAATCCGCCGAGACATCCACGCTCTCGCCAAACTGTGCATCAGTCTGCGGATCGGAGGCGATCAAACGCGCCTGCTGCGTCCATACCGCACCCGCACGAGTGAAGGCGTAGATCGCACCACCGCGAAGCGCAGCGCCGGCCGTCGCGTTAGGCGACCCGACGAGCAAGGTATCGGTATCGAGCGACACCGACTGACCAAACTTGTCGGACGCGACTGTTTCGGTGCCGACCAATTTCGCCTGTTGCGACCAGACGCCAGATGAGCGGACAAAGACAAATACCGCGCCGCTGTCGACCGTCGATGCGTTCTTGTCCGAGAACGGACTTCCAACGGCGATTGTCTCTCCGGAAATCGCGACGGAACGCCCGAACGATTCGCCACCGATCTTGAGCGCCGAAGCCGGCTCAATCAACTTCGCGGTTTGCGTCCAAGTGTTGCCGCTGCGGTCATAGACATAGGCCGCGCCAGTATCTTCGAGGACCGAAGGTGTCGACGTATCGGCAAGGTAGGCGCCGACGACGGCAGTATTTCCATCGATCGCCACCGAAAACCCGAACCGGTCGAACGCTGCAGCATCACTGGCGACAATTCGCGCACTATGGCCAATATCGGCGTAGACCGCCTTGGCCAAGCTCGGCGGCATGGCCTTCAGCGCAGCGGAATCAAGCGCAGGGCGTCGCGGAAAGGGTTCGTCTGGTGCAGCGCCAGCGATGGACGCCGTCGCGCCCGTCATCGAGGCCAGTGCGGCCCAGAACATCATCCGTTTGATCATCTTGTCACTCCGATAGTCGTCCGCATCGGGCGTCTGCGCACCCTGTTCGGCCTGGCCCGTGCCGGGGCACGGTGCGGTGAACGCCAGTGTAATCGCGCGTTCGTTGGTTTTTTGTTCCTTCCGTCGCAGCCGCCGCGCCTTTCACGCGAGGTTCAGCGACCCGGTTCGTCCTGCTTCGCCGCGTCCCAGAGCCGCGACTGCGCGGCCAGGTCGAGCTCGGCCAGGGTCACGCCGTGGCTCGCGGGCGCGGACTGCTCCATGGCCCGGAAGCGGCGCTCGAACTTGGCATTGGCATGACGCAGGGCCGTCGACGGATCGACGCCGGCGTGGCGCGCCAGGTTCACCGCGACGAACAACACGTCGCCGATCTCGTCGAGCAGCCGCGCCGGGTCGGCGCCATGCGCAAACTCGGCACGCACCTCCTCGACTTCCTCGTGCAGCTTGTCGAGCACCGGCTGCACGTCGGGCCACTCGAAGCCGACCGCGGCGGCGCGCTTCTGCAGCTTCAGCGCGCGCATCCACTCCGGCAGGCCGGCGGCCACGCCCGCGAGCGCGCTGCGATCCGCCTGTCCCTGCTTCTCGCGGCGCTTGTGTTCCTCCCAGGCGCGGGTCTGCGCCGCCGCGTCCGCGACGACGGCATCGCCGAACACGTGCGGGTGGCGCCGGACCATCTTGTCGCAGATGCCCTCGACCACGTCGTCGAACGCGAAACTGCCCTCCTCCTCGGCCATTCTCGCGTGAAAGACGACCTGCAGTAGCAGATCCCCCAGCTCCTCGCGCAGGTCGGCGCGATCACCGCGGTCGATGGCGTCGGCCACCTCGTAGGCCTCCTCGATCGTGTACGGCGCGATCGACGCGAAGCTCTGCTGCACGTCCCAGGGACAGCCGCCGTCCGGATCGCGCAGCCGGGCCATGATCGCGCGCAGGCGCTCGATCGGCGCCGCGCTCACGCCAGGGCCTCGGCGAGCCGCGCACGCTGCGCCGCATCGAGCGCGCCGGTCGCGACGAAATCGGGATTCAGCACGCTGTCGCGCCGGTTGTAGCGCAGCGGCTCGCCCTGCAGGTCGAGCACGCGGCCGCCGGCTTCCTCGACGAGGCACTGCCCGGCCGCGGTGTCCCATTCGCTGGTCGGGCCGAAGCGCAGGTAGAGATCGGCCGCGCCTTCGGCGATCAGGCCGAACTTCAGGGCCGAACCCATCGGACGATGTTCGTTCGGACCCAGGTTCGCGAGCACGCCCTCGGTCCGCGCATCGCCATGCGAACGACTGCCGGCGACGCGCCACGATGCGCCCGGGACCGCGGCGCGGATCGGTCGCGTCGCGCCATCCGCTTTCGTCACGAAGGCGCCGAGGCCGCGGGCCGCGACATGGCAACGGCCGGACACCGGCGCATGCACCAGGCCGATCGTCGGGACGCCGTCCTCGATCAGGGCGATGCAGATGCAGAACTCGCCGTTGCGCTTGACGAATTCGCGGGTGCCGTCGAGCGGATCGACGCACCAGTAGCGCGACCAGCCGCGGCGCACGCTCGGATCGAGCTGGGCGCATTCTTCGGACAGCACCGGAATCTCCGGCGTCAGCGCGCGCAGGCCGTCGACGAGGATGCGGTGCGAGGCCAGGTCGGCGGCGGTCAGCGGCGAACGATCGTCCTTGGTTTCGACCGCGAAGCTGCCCTCGTACACGGCCAGGATCGCCGCCGCGCCCGCGCGCGCCAGCGCGCGCAGGGCGTCGAGCGTGGCCCTCGCGTGCAGGGCGCTCCTGCCGGCGCTCCGCGCCGCCGCAGGTGTTCGCGGGCC
>CALMWD010000407.1 GCA_937873105.1 uncultured Rhodanobacteraceae bacterium | reverse complement strand
CAGGTCGCATTGAACGACGGCATCATGATCTTCGCCTTTGCGCCGCTGGTCGCCTTCCTGCTCGGACTCTCGGCCATCACCGTGCCCTGGGCCACCCTGGCGACGTCGGTCGTCCTGTACATCGTCGTTCCGGTGGTGGTCGCGCAGCTTTGGCGCCGCCGGCTGCTGGCGCTCGGCAACGCCGCCTTCGATGCCGCCATGGCCAGGATCGGGCCTTGGTCGATCGCCGCACTGCTGGCGACGCTGGTGCTGCTGTTCGCATTCCAGGGCGAAGCGATCCTGAAGCAACCGCTGATCATCGCCCTGCTGGCCGTGCCGATCCTGATCCAGGTGCTCTTCAACTCGGCGCTGGCCTACTGGCTCAATCGCGTCGTCGGCGAGAAGCACGAGATCGCCTGTCCCTCGGCCCTGATCGGCGCCTCGAATTTCTTCGAACTGGCCGTGGCTGCTGCCATCAGCCTGTTCGGTTTCGAGTCCGGCGCCGCGCTCGCGACCGTGGTCGGGGTCCTGATCGAAGTCCCGGTAATGCTGCTCGTCGTTCACGTCGTCAACCGCACCAAGCCCTGGTACGAGGCGCGCCATTGACCCTGGCACTCATTCGGCCAGCAACGGCGCCAGGTAGTCGCGTCCGCCGAGCTGGCGCATCTGCCGTTCGATCCATTGCTGGCGCTGCAGCACATACGGGCCGGGGCGCGCGGCGTTGTAGCGCTTCGGGCTCGGCAGCACGGCCGCGAGGCGCGCCGCCTGCGCGCCATTGAGCTGTGACGCGTCGCGTCCGAAGTATTGCCTCGATGCGGCCTGCACGCCGTACACGCCGTCGCCGAATTCGGCGACGTTGACGTAGACCTCGAGGATGCGCCGCTTCGGCCAGCACAGTTCGATCAGGCCGGTGAACCAGACTTCGAGGCCCTTGCGTACCCAGCTGCGCCCCGACCACAGGAACAGGTTCTTGGCGACCTGCTGCGAGATGGTGCTGGCTCCGCGCACGCGGCCGCGCTCGCGATCGTCGAGCGCCTGCTCGATCGCCTGCAGGTCGAAGCCGAAATGCTCGGGAAAGCGCTGATCTTCGGCCGCGACCACGGCGAGGAACATCTCCGGCGCGATCTGCGATTGCGCGACCCAGTCGCGGCGGATGGGCAGATTCGCGGCGGCGCCGGTCCAGCCATCGATGCGCCGGGCCAGCACGAAGGCCGTGGTCGGCGGCGGCAGCCAGCGCAGCGCGACGACCGCCGTCGTCGATGCGACGACGAAGAGCAATGCCAGCAGCACGCCCATCCTCAACACCCGCCGCCACAAAGGTTTGCGCGCGACGGCCATCAGGTCGTCTCGGGCATAATGCGCGGCATGAACGATTCCCCGTTTTCCCCGGTCGATCCCGAAGGCATTCGTCGTTTCCTGTTCGAAGGCGCAGGCGTGCGCGGCGTGATTGTGCGGCTCGAGCACAGCTGGCGCCAGATTCGCGGCCGCGACGACTATCCCGAGAACATCGCGCGCATGCTCGGCGAGGTCACCGCCGCAACCGCGCTGTTCGCCGGCGACATCCAGCTCGCCGGCCACGTGTCGGTCCATCTGAAGGCCTCGCCGCTGTTGCCCCTGGTGTTCGCCGAATGCACCGCCGAAGGCCAGGTGCGCGGTCTCGCGCGCTGGGGCGAAGACGCGCCGACGCAATCGCTGCGACCGGAAGAACTGCAGGGCGCAGTGCTCGCCATCACCATCGAGCGGCAGGAGACCGGTACCCGTTACCAGGGCCTGGTGCCGCTCGAAGGCGAGCATCTCGCGCGCAGCTTCGAGGCCTATTTCGCGCAGTCCGAGCAGCTGCCGACCGCGATCTACCTGGCCTCCGACGCCCAGACCTGCGCCGGCGTGCTGATCCAGCAGATCCCGGCCGAAGGCGGCGCCGAGCGCGAACGCGATGCCCTCACCTTCGAACACGCGAAGATCCTGGCCGACACGCTGCAGGCCGAGGAACTGTTGAAGCTCGACGCCACCGAACTGCTGCATCGCCTCTACCACGAGGACGACCTGCGCCTGTTCGACGCCCAGCCGGTCCGCTTCCAGTGCCGCTGCTCGCGCGATCGTGTCGCCGGCATGTTGCGCACGCTCGGCCGCGAGGAAGCCTTCTCGATCCTGGCCGAACAGGGCCAGGTCGCAGTGACCTGCGAGTTCTGCAATGAACACTACCGCTTCGACGGCATCGACCTCGAACAGGTGTTCGCGAGTGACACCCTGAATGCTGCGCCGCAGCGAACGCAGTAGGCCGAACTGCCAAACCCAGCCCATTCCGGGACTTGCAGAAATCTTGTAAACTTTCGGTTAAAAGATCGATGGCCCTGGATCGGCGGGAACCGACCCGCCCCGGACAAGGTCTCAGAACTACCACGAGGAACCCGATGCAACGCGTTCGCGCACCCTTGGCTACTGCGATGACCCTGGCGCTTGCGGCGCTGGTGTCGACGCCTGCCCGCGCGGACGACACGCAGCAGCTCTGGTCGTCGCGACCCAGCCTGCGCCTCGGCAACGAACTCAATCCAGCGCAGTCCCTGATCGCGCCGCTGTCGCAGGGCGACAACGCCGGCGCAGCCGGCATCAGCTTCGATCGCAACGGCCGGATCAGCCTCGATGCCGGCGTTTCGGTCGCCCATGCCCACAACGACGCCTTGGCGACCTTGCCCTGGTGCGCCGAGGCCTCGGGCCTGCTGCGCATCGGCGCCTTCGGCCGCGAGTGCCTGATGCAGGGCACCGTGCAGCTCGAACTCCCGGGTCGCGTCGCAAGCGCCGGCACCGGCGCGCAATGGCGCGGCGAACGCTTCGACCTGTCGCTGGCCTACGGATTCTCGTGGCTGGCCCCACAGGGCGAAGGCCTAGACGTGCCGTACCTGGCCCCGCAGGACTTCGGCCTGGGCGCCTCGCTGGGCGCGCAGCCGCTGCTGCCGGGCCTGAGCGGCGATGCCCAGGGTCTCGGCCTGAATTCGCAATGGCGATTGACCGCACAGTCGGCGGTGCAGTTGAACGCCGCCCTGCGCCAGCTGCGCCTGCGCAGCGGCAACGCCACGCCCGTGCTCGACCTGCAACAGGCGATGCTCGGCGTCGGCATGAGTTACGGCGACTTCAGCGGCAATCTCACCGGCCGCGTGAATCGCCTCAACGAACAGCCCGGTTATCCGAACAGCTACTGGAGCGGCATCGACATCGGCGTCTCCTGGCGCACGCCGTGGCGCGGCGAACTGACCGTCGGCGCACGCAACGTCGTCGGCAAGGCTTCGACCGACGATGCGGGCGCGGCCGGTCCGGCGCTCAGCGAGACCTCGGCGCGCACGCCCTACGTCCGCTACAAGCAGGACCTCTGATTCGACGCGATGTCCTGAACGACGAAGCCCGCCGATTCGGCGGGCTTCGTTTTCCGGCGGTTCGATCCGCTCAGCGCTTGCGCAGGTTCACATCGCCGCTGAACGACTCGATCTCGATGCTGGCGCTGCCGGCGCCGAGCTTGCCGTGCATGGTCGAACCCGGACCGTCTTCCTTCTCGACCGCCAGGCCGAAATCGTTGTCGAGATCGCCACTGAAGGTTTCGGCGCTGACGCGCGCGCTGGTGTCGGCCGGCAGGGTGATGCTGATGTCGCCGCTCATGCTCTCCACGTCCATGCGTCCGTCCGCGGCGAGCGCGCCCTCGAAGTCGATGTCGCCGGAGACCGACGCCGCCTCGAACTCGGTCACCGTCGCCGCGCGCACGATGGCGCTGCCCGACACGGTTTCGACCGACACGTCGCCGGACGCGCCGCTCAGGTGCAGGTCGCCGCTGACGGTTTCGGCATCGACGCGCCCCGCCTCGCCTTCGAAGCGCACGTCGCCGGACACGCTGGCCAACTCCAGCTTGTCCGCGCTGGACGCGCGCAGGCTGACTTCGCCGCTCACCGACTCCGCTTCGATCGAGGCCGAGCCGCGCATCGCGGTCACGTCGATGTTGGCGCTGACCGCGGACAGGTCGAGCGAGGCGCCGGCCGGTACCTTGACGATCAGCACGCTGTCCTCGCGCGGCCCCTTGTTCCAGCCCATCCAGTTGCTGCCGCCCTCGGATTCGACGCTGAGCGAAATCCGCGTCGCGCTCTTCTCGACCACCAGCTTCGCGCCCTCGCCCAGCGAGCCGCTCCAGCTCACTTCGTTGCGATCCCAGGCGGTGACGCTGATGCGGCCGCGCACGTTCGAGGCTTCGAAGGTCCCGCGCGCATCGAGCGGCGCCGCGGTTTCGGCAATCGGCGTCGCGGCCAGCGCGGGCGCGGACATCGCCGCCGCCACCAGGGCGGCCAGCATCGTGGTTCGGATCGGGCCAGGCATTGCGGTATTCATCGGGGACTCCATCGTCGTCGTCATGCGGAAAGGGCTTTGCGGGTCAGGTGCAGGCGTTGTTCCTGCACCTGCTTCAATCGGTTCAACAGGAAGCGCGCATTCGGATCCTGTTCGAGCGCTTCCGACAATTCGGCCTCGGCGGCGTCGAGTTCGGTCCAGGCCGCGACGAAACGCGGATCGGCCTGCTCGCGCACCTGGGTCCATTGATCGGCAGTGCCGGCGACCAGGGCCGCATCGAACTCCGCGCGCAATGCGCGTGCTTCGCGCAGCATCACCGGCGTGGATGCGGCGACGTTCGCCGCCATCGGGACATCCGCGCCCGGCCCGCGCTGCAGCGCCAGCCAGCCTGCGGCGATCGCGACGGCGGTGAAGCCGGCGGCCGCAGCGAAGGGAAACAAGCCGCGCCTCCGGGGTTGCGCGGCGGCGCGCGGTTCAAGGCGCGCGGCGATGCCGGGAAACAGGTCGCGATCGGGTTCGATCGCGTGCGGCAGCGCCTTCAGCAGGCGCCGATATTCAAGCTCGTCCATGGGGACCTCCGAGCCATTGCTTCAACAGGTTGCGGGCGCGATGCAACTGCGCCTTGGACGAACCGACGGCCATGCCGAGTTCGTCGGAAATCTCCTCGTGCTTCCAGCCTTCGACGTCGTGCAGAACGAGCACGGCACGCGCGCGCGGCGGCAGCTTGGCGATGACCTTGTCGAGATCGATGCCGAGATCGGGCAGACGGGCCATCGTGTCGGCCAGATGGAACTCGGGATCGCTCACGTCCTCGTCCGCGCCCGGTTCGCCACGCGCCGAACGCAGCGCCATCAGCGCCGTGTTCACCGCCAGCCGATGCAGCCAGGTGGAGAACGCGCTTTCGAAGCGGAACTCCGGCAGCTTCTGCCAGACGCGGACGAAGGCATCCTGGGTCAGATCCTCGGCGCGGGCGCGATCGCCGCCCTGCAGTCGCAGGATCACCGCGAACACGCGCGCCGAATGCCGCCGGTACAGGCGCTCGAACGCATGCCGGTCGCCGTCGGCCGCGGCGCGGACAAGGGCGTGGTCGGCGGATTCCGCGGGCATCGCGTGGGACACGGAAGCGGTCGGCAGTGGATTGATGGCGAACATCATGCCGCATCTGATGTGCGCCGGCGCGGAAAGGTTTAAGCCGCGTTCGTCATGACTTTGCGCACAGTCTGGCCGCGATGTGCACGGTGGCCTCGTGGATGTCGACGATGTCCTCGACCTGCTCGGCATAACCGCCGGCCATCGTGATGGCGACCGGCAAGCCGGCAGTCCGGCATTGGCTCAACACCCTCCGGTCGCGCTCGGCGAGGCCGGCCTTGCTCAGCGCCAGGCGGCCGAGGCGGTCGCCGAGGTAGGGATCGGCACCGGCCAGGTAGATCGCGGCATCGGCGCCGCTGCGCGCGATCGCGAGCGGCAGATGCATGCGCAGCAGCGCCAGGTATTCGTCGTCGCCGCAGCCATCCGGCAAGGGCAC
>CALMWD010000406.1 GCA_937873105.1 uncultured Rhodanobacteraceae bacterium | reverse complement strand
GCAGCAGGCCGGCGATCATGCCGCCGTTGACCATCACGTAGACGAAGAAGGTCATGCTGATCGAGCCGGCGAGCAGGCGCGAGTAGGTATCGCGGGCATTGGCGGCGATCCACAGGCCACGACCGATGATGAACAGGTACACGGCCAGGATGGCGATCACGCCGACTAGGCCGAATTCCTCGGAGAACACCGCGAAGATGAAGTCGGTGGTGTGCTCGGGCAGGAAGTCGAGGCGGGCCTGGGTCGACCCGAGCCAGCCCTTGCCGAACACGCCGCCGGAGCCGACCGCGATCTGCGACTGGATGATGTTCCAGCCGTTGCCGAGCGGGTCGGATTCGGGGTCGAGGAACATGCGCACGCGGTTGCGCTGGTACTCGTGCATGAAATGCCAGAGCACCGGCAGGCCGGCGACCGCGGTGCCGAGGATCAGTGCGATGCGCGCCCAGCCGATGCCGGCCAGGAAGACCACGAAGGCGCCGCTGGCCGAGACCAGCAGGGCGGTGCCGAGGTCGGGCTGGTCCATGATCAGCAGGGCGGGAACGCCGATCAGCAACGCGCAGACCGCGAGGTTGCGCCAGGTCGGCGGCAGGGCGCGGTCGTGCAGGTACCAGGCGACCATCATCGGCAGGGCCAGCTTCGCGAACTCGGACGGCTGGAAGCGGACCACCTTGAAGTCCAGCCAGCGATGCGCGCCGCGGCCCTCGCCGAAGATCAGCACCGCGATCAGCAGGAAGACCGTGAAGGCGTAGAACCAGGGCGTCCAGGTACGGAATGCGGTCGGCGGGATGCGCGCGAACACGAACAGCACGGCGAAGCCGAGCAACAGGCGCAAGGCCTGGTTCACCACCTGGCCCGGATTCTCGGCGCTGGCGCTGAACAGCACGACCAACCCGGTCGAGGCGACCGCCAGCAGCGCCAGCAACAAGGCCGGGTCGATGCGCGGCCGCCGCAGCCAGCGCGCCATCCAGCGCTGCATCGAAGCGATCAGGTCGAAATCGATCATGGCGCGACCTCCGCGGCCGCCCGGCCCAGATGCGCATCCAGGATGGCCCGCGCCACCGGTGCCGCCGCCTTGGACCCGCTGCTGCCGTGTTCGATCACCAGGGCCACCGCGATCGTCGGCGCCTCCGCCGGGGCATACGCGACGAACAGCGCCTGGTGGCGCAAGTGCTCGGGCGTGGTGTTGGCGTCGTACTCCTGGTTGCCGCGACGACGCGCGCGCTGCGCGGTGCCGCTCTTGCCGGCGATGCGGTATGGGGCATCGAATCCATAGGCGTAGGCGGTGCCGGTCGGCGAATGCATGACCGCTTCCATGCCTTCCCGCACGGCATCCCAAACCTCGGGCGGCGCCTCGATCGGCGGTGCGTCCGCATCCAGCACGACCGGCTCGGCCGGTGCGTCGATGCCGGCCTGCAGGCTCACCAGCAGATGCGGTCGATGCGACACCCCGCGTGCCGCCAGCGTCGCCAGCGCGTGCGCGAGCTGCACCGGCGTGACCACCCAGTACCCCTGGCCGATGCCGGCGATGACCGTCTCGCCCGGATACCAGGTCTTGCCGAAGCGTTGCTGCTTCCAGCTGCGCGAGGGCAGCACGCCGGCCGGTTCGCCGGTGAGGTCGAGGCCGGTCGGGGCGCCGAAACCGAAGGCGCGCATCTCCGGCTCGATGCGGTCGATGCCGGTATCGACGGCGAGGTCGTAGAAGTAGGTGTTCACCGACTGCGCCAGCGCTTCGCGCAGGTTGACGTTGCCGTGGCCGCCGCGTTTCCAGTCGCGCCAGACCGCGTCCTGCCCGGGCAGGCGATATTCGCCGCTGGACCAGACCGTGTCGGCGGCGCCGCGCAACCCGAGCCTGAGACCCATGAAGCCGATGAAGGGCTTGATCGTCGATCCCGGCTCGTAACCGCCCAGCACCGCACGGTTGTAGAGCGGCCGGCGCGGATCGTCGATCAGGGCCGCGTAGTTCCTGCGCGAGATGCCGTTCACGAACAGATTCGGATCGAAGGCCGGCTGCGACACCATCGCCAGCACCTCGCCATTGCGCGGATCGATTGCCACCGCGGCGCCGGCGCGCCCGGCGAACGCGGCGACGGCCGCGCGCTGCAGGCGCGCGTCGATGCTCAGATGCAGATGCCGGCCGGGCTTCGACGGCACCCGCCCGAGCACGCGCAGCGCGCGCCCCTCGGCATTGGTCTCGATGCGCTCGTAGCCGACCTCGCCGAGCAGCAGATCCTCGTAGTAACGCTCGATGCCGGTCTTGCCGATGTGCGTGGTCGCGCTGTAACGCGCCTCTTCGAGGCGTTCGCGATCCTCGTTGTCGATGCGGCCGACATAACCGACCACGTGCGCGAAGTCGCTGCCCTGCGGGTAGAACCGGGTCAGGTAGGGCACCACCTCGACGCCCGGGAAACGATGCCGCTCCAGCGCGAATCGCGACACTTCCTGCTCGCTCAGGGCGTAGCGCAACGGGATGTTGTGGAAACGCCGCTTGACCTTGCGCAGCGCGTCGAACTGCTCGCGATCGTCCGGCGAGATCGCGATGACCTGGCCAAGACGCTCGAGCGTGGCATCGACGTCGCCGGCCTGCTCCGGGATCACTTCGAGACGATGGTCGAGGATGTTCTCGGCCAGGAGCACGCCGTTGCGGTCGTAGATCAGGCCGCGGCTCGGCGGCAGCGGCTTGAGCTTGATGCGGTTCTCGTCGGCGCGGCCGCTGAACTCGTCATGGCGCAGCACCTGCAGCCAGGCGTAACGGCCGAGCAGGACCGCCAGGCACAGCGCGATGACCAGGAATCCCTCGGCCGCGCGAACCCGGAACAGGCTGGACTCCCGGACCGGGTCCTTCACCGCACGTCGGCCGCGCCCGAAGCCGATCATGACTCGCGTTGCCGACCGCGCGCGCGCAGGTCGTCGAGCAGCAGGAACACCCAGGGCCACAGCGCCGCGCCGACCGCAGGCGCCAGCCAGTAGCGCCAGTCGATCGCGAAATCGCCGGCGATCGCACGCAGCAACAGCACGACGATGCGATCGTTGAGCAGCAGCGCCCCGACCGCGAGCGCCTGCTGCCACATCGGGAAGAAACGCATGCGCGAACGGAATCGCAACACGATGAAGCCGATGATGGCGAGCCGGAAGGCGTGCTCGCCGAGCAGGGTGCCGACCAGCAGGTCCTGCAGCAATCCGAGCAGGAAGGCGAAGCCGAGGCCGTGGTCCTCCGGCGACTCGATGGTCCAGTAGATGACGACCAGGGCCAGCCAGAACGGACGCAGCACGCGCAACGGCTCGGGCAGCGCGATCAGGGTCAGCACCGCCGCGACGAGGATGCTGAGCAGAACCCAGAGCGTGGATCCGCGCGTGCGGCTCATGGCGTCGACCCCTCCGCGGGCGTGTCCACGCGCATCCCCTCGGGCGGACCGACGAACTCGGCCTCGGGCGCCGGCAACGGCGCCAGCGCCAGGGTTTCGTCGCGCACCAGCAGCAACTCGGTGGCGCTGGCGATGCCGGCCAGCGGCCGCGCCTGCGCCACCGCGAAGGTGGCGCTGTCGTCGGTCTGGACTTCGTACACGGTGGCGACCGGCAGCCCGGGCGGGAAGCGCCCGCCGATGCCCGAGGTCACGAGCAGGTCGCCGACCTTGAGGTCGGCGCTGAACGGCACATGCGGCAACTCGATGCGCGCAGGAGCGCCGCTGCCGTAGGCGATGACGCGCAGCCCCGTGCGCTGCACGCGCACCGGCACGGCATGGCTCGGATCGCTGAGCAGGATCACGGTCGCACGCTCGTCCTCGACATCCAGCACCTGCCCGATCAGCCCCTGGGCATCGATTACCGCCTCGCCGGAGAACACGCCGTGGCGTTTGCCCTGGTTGATCAGGATGCGGTGGCGATAGGGGTCGAGATCGACGTCGATGAGTTCGGCCAGCTGCGCCTGCAACCCGAGCTTCTGGCGCGCGTCCAGCAAGGCGCGCAAGCGGTTGTTCTGCTCCTGCACGATCGCGAGCCGATCGAGCTTGGCCTGCGCGAACAGCAGTTGCTCGCGCAAGTCGGCGTTTTCCTCGACCAGGCCGGCACGCTGGGCGGTGCTGTCGCGCAGGGCGCGCGCGGCGTGCAGCGGCGCCGTGGCGATGCTGTGGATCGGCGCGACCAGCGCGTTCGCGACTTCGCGGACCTCGCGCAGCAAGCCGGTCCGCAGGTCGATGGCCATCAGCGCCGAAGCCAAGGCCAGCCAGGCCAG
>CALMWD010000405.1 GCA_937873105.1 uncultured Rhodanobacteraceae bacterium | reverse complement strand
GATGGACAGCGACGCCGGCAGGCCGAGCGCGGAGTAGCTCAGCACGTCGTTGTCGATGTCGTCGAAACCCGATGCCGTCGCCAGACTGACGTTCGTGCCCACCGGATATGTCTGGTTCGCCAGCGTGCCGACCGCATTCGGTGCATCGTTCTGGCAGGTGACGGTGACCGAGACGACGGCCGACGAGCCGCCGTTCAACGTGTAGCTGAAACTGGTGGCGCCGCAGATATTGGTGCTCGGCGTGAACGATACGTTCGTGCCGCCTGCACCGATGCTCACGCTGCCGCCTACGGGTTGCGTGGTCGCCTGGACGAACTTGGGGCCGCCATCCGGGTCCGAGTCGTTCGTCAGCACATTGATCACAGTGGCGCCGCTGTCTTCATTCACCGTGATGCTGTCTGCAGACGCGGTTGGTGGGGCGTCGGGCGCAGCCGTGCCAACGACGATGTGGACGACACCTTGGTCGCTGGCGGAACCATTGGTTGCCGTGTACGTAAAGCTGTCCTCACCGGAGAATCCGGCGTTCGGGACGTAGGTGAACGCGCCCGTCGCGCTATTCGTGATCGTAGCCGTCCCGTGTTGCGCCTGGACCAGCAGGGTGGCGCTGAGGCCTTGTCCATTCTTGCTGACCCCGTTGTGATCGTCGCGGAGCACGCCAGGCTCGCCACGGGTCAGCGTGGTGTCTTGCGGCGTCGTGAAGTCGTCATCGACTGCGACCACGGCCGGGCCCAAGCATGGGTTGGCGAAGAGGATCGTGGCCCATTCGGGATGGTCGATCAGCGGATTGCGATTGCGCTGGATCAGCTGGATGGTGTCGTTGCGCAGCACTTCGATGTTGTCGAGCGGCGCCGTCGAGTTCGGATTCGACGGCGGATCGGCATTGTGCCAAGCCAACAGCGTGTCAAGGCTGCCCGGTGTGCCGCCATCGGCACCATAGGTCAACACCAGGTCCGGTTCGCTTTGATTGGTGATCGAGTTCGTCCCGCCTTCGTAGCGGAAGTCCATGTACATCACCGCACGCGCCACGTCGCCGCGCCGTTTCGGCCACACGTCATAGAACGATCCGGTATACAGATTGTTGATGCCCGGGCCGCCTTCGCCATGGTTGAGCTGCGTCGGGTCCGTGTTGCAGCTGCCGGGGTTTGCGCAGTTGCGATAAGGGTTGTTCCCGCGGTTGCTGTTGTACGGACAGTTGGACAGATACAGCATGTGGCCGTCGGTATGCGGCGCATTCGGCAGGCCTTGATCGCCCGTTTCGGACGGGAAGCCAAGCGACTTGGGCCAGGTGTGTTCTCGGTTATAGCGTCCGGTGCAGATGGTCGATGCGCGGTCTGTTACGCGGTCGTATTTCTTGTTCTCGTAAACGTCGAGAATCTTCGTCGGATCCAGCGGATCGACGTCGGCCGGCTCCAACAAGTCCCAGGTGTCATTGTTTGGGCCGCTCACCGGTTTGTAGGAAACCGAATTGTGATCGTCGATGACACCGTGCAGCGTCGCGCGCAGGGCGCGACAGCTGCTGGTGTCGACGCGCTCGTAATAACCGCTGACTCCGGCGCTTGTCGTGAAGTCGACGACGGCCCCATCGACGAGGGCGTTGGGTGAGCCATCGATGTCGAAGATCTCGTTGGCGACGATCGTCAGTGTGCAAGCCGTGTTTGCCGCGAAGTCGTCATTCGGATCGAGCGAGTACGTGGTTTGCGCGGTGTCGCTGATGGAGAACGGATGCGGCGTGGCGCCGCATGCAATCTGGAATGCGGCCGTCGGCGATGCGATGTTCACGGGTTCGCTGAATGTCACCGTGAGCGTGCTGCCTGCCGATACATTGACGGCATTGTCCGCCGGAAAGGTGCTGACGATGGTCGGTGCATTGTCCGGGGCAACATCGAACGTGAACGCGTTCTGGCCGGACAGCGTATGCACGGTTCCGTCCTGGTCGCGAACGTTGGCCGGGTCGAGAGTTACCGTGCAGGCGTCGCCCGGTGTGAAGTTCGTCGATGGGTCGAATTGGTAGCTTGATCCGGCGCCGGTAATCGTACCGGCATGCAGGCCGCTGGGCACGCAGGACAATGCAACCCAGGGATCAATCACGGTCACGGGCTCGCTGAAGCCGAACACGATATTGGCGTTGACGGCGACGCCGTTCGAGGCATGTGCAGGCGTGATCGTCTGCACCGTCGGTGCCATGTCCTCCGCGGTGTTGAACGACAGGGTGTTGGTACCCGCCAGGATCTGATTGCTGCCGTCGGTAATGTCCGCTGCGGTGAGTGTCAGTGTGCAAGCCGTCGAGAATGGCAGTGGTGCATCGGGTGTGATGGTGCGGGTGTCGCCGCTGCCAGCGGCGGTTGCAGCGATCGGTCCGGCACAGTCGAGTGCATACCAGTCATTCGGCGATGCGGTGCTCACGCTTTCGCTGAACTCGAGTTCGATGATTTGCGTTACCGGAACGTCGTTCTGGCCGCTTGTGGGCGTCGACGTCGGCAACAGAGCGGGCGGATTGTCGACAGGCGTGCCGAAAACGATGTCGTCGATCGCGAGGCCGTTGTCATTGTTACTGATATTTGTGTCCGTCCAGCGCACCCAGAGATACGCGCCATTGGGCACGGACAATCCGTTGATCGTGCCCGAGATTGCTGTGCGATTCGCTGGCAAATTGCCGTTCTTCTTGCCTGTGCCCAGTGCGGCGGGTGTCGCGAAGTCGAGCGCAGTGACAGGCGTCCAGGTTCCTGTATTGATCGCCGTGGCGTCGGTGCTGAACTCCAATCCAAGCTTATCTACCGCCGCGACTTGCACCAGCCAGACTTCGCCGACGTAGGAGACCTGAAGGCTGCTCAATGTGCTGCCCGTGGTGTTTTGCAGCTTGACGCCAATCATGGCCGCGACTTGGCCCGCGGTCCCGCTTCCGCCGGTCAGTGCATTGGTGGCCAGGGATCCGAATGCACGGTCTGACGAACCCGTGGAGCCGTAACTCATCACGTCGCCAACCCCGCTGATGCTGCCGTCATCAGCCTGATAACTCGCGGTTGTCGGTCCGGCGGTCTCACGGAAGTACCAGCCTTCCGGAAGCAGGGCGCTCGTGCCGCTGCTTTCCAGTAAATCGAAGTCCTGGCTTGCGCCCCCGTTATAAGACACCGACCCACTGCCCACTTGAGCTACCGCTGCAAGCGGCAAGGCGGTACAGAGTGCGAACCAAACGCCACGAAACAGGTTACGCATGACTCACCATTCCCCGGGACAGAACCGCCAAGTCTAGCGGCGAAAGATTGACCGGGTTGTTGCAGTGCGGCGATCAGGGCGGTGGAGGCGGCTCCTCGAAGCCGTCGCCAAACAGCACCGGGTTGTGCTCGATCGCCCCGATGTCGCAGCGCCCGGGCGGCTGGTGAACCGTCAGCGGGCGCGGCGTCAGCAGCTGGTCGAGATCGACCGCTTCGAACGCGACGGCATCCAGGCAGTCCGCGGCCCCGTCCACCGCGGCGCTGTCGAACTTGGGCAGGTAATGCGGCGAATCGGCCTGCGCATCGATCGGTTCGAACTGCGCCTCCAGCGCCGCAACGACGGTGCCCGGACAGGACGCGTCGTCGACGAGGTTCGAGGTGCGCGCCGCGAGCGCCGGTCCGCTGCAGGGCTGTGCGCCCGTGTTCGCGGCGACCACGCTGACGTTGATCACGGTTGTGGCCGCGCTGTCGATCGCGGCGCCGGCCGCGGTGCCGTCGGCACCGTCGATTCCGGAGGGCAGGGGTGGTTCCTCGGGGTCCAGCGGCGGACCGCCGATGCCGCCGGGCCCGCCCGTGCCGCCGATCGCGCTGTTGCCGATCAAGGTCGAGAAGGCCAGCGTTGGTGCCGCCGTCGCCGAGAACGCGACAGCGCCACCCTGTGCCGAGCCGCCGGGGCCGCCGTCGGCGCCGGGCATGCCGATCCCGCCCATGCCGCCGGGGCCGCCGTTGCCGCCGGTCGCGCTGTTCCCGGAGAATGTCGCGTTCAGGATGTCGACGCTGCCGGAGGCATGGACGGCGCCGCCCGCGGCCGCACCGCCGCTGCCGCCGGCCAGCACCATGTCGAAAGCGCCCTCGCCGCCCTCGGCATGGTTGTCGACGAAGGCGCAGTTCTCGACCAGCAAATCGCCCGCGGCGTGGATGGCACCGCCGCGCGCAGGCATGCCGGGGCCGACGGTCATCGGATCGCCGGTCGCGCCCTGCGCCCGATTGCCGCGAAACACGCAGTCGCGCAGTTCCAGCGCGGCGCCAGCGGCGACGAAGACGGCACCGCCGTCG
Source organism: uncultured Rhodanobacteraceae bacterium (assembly GCA_937873105.1). GTDB lineage: Bacteria > Pseudomonadota > Gammaproteobacteria > Xanthomonadales > Ahniellaceae > JADKHK01. The sequence goes on along the minus strand of CALMWD010000405.1, from coordinate 1,003 downwards.
GCACTCGCATCCGGCGGCGCCGGGGCGCTGCCGTTCTCGAAACTCAGGCCGATCACGCGGGCGTCGCCGTTGCCGACCACCTCCATCAGGCGCCCCGTGCCGGCGACGCGGCGCACGGTGGTGCGCACGCCATCGGTCGCGACGATGCGCAAGGGCACGTCGATCTGCAGCGGCGGGCCGACCAGCCCGACGACGATCGGCGCCGGCAACGCCAGATCGAACAGGATGCGGTCGTCCTCCTGCGCGGCGTTCACCGCGTCGCGCAGCGTGCAGGTCGCATCGCAGGTGCCGTCGCCGGCATCGCCGGTGTCGGTCACGGTCCGGATCGCGGCGCCGGCAGGGGTGGCGAAAATCAGGCAGCAGGCGAGAGCCGTGCGTCGGACGCTCATGGTCGGGTCCCCGGAGTGGCGTGACCAGTGTGCCAGCGCAGGGTCCGACTTGAAATCGTGACTTCCTGCCGCATCTCGCGACCGTCCCGGACACGGCCTTGCATCCGTCGCGTCCGGTCGCCAAAATTGGCACTCCTCGACGAAGAGTGCTAGCAGCTCGTCGAAAACGTCGTTCAATCAATCATTTGCAGAGGATGAACATGAGCATCAAACCGCTTCACGACCGCGTCGTCATCAAGCGCATGGAAGAAGAGAAGATCTCCGCCGGCGGCATCGTGATTCCGGATTCGGCCACCGAGAAGCCGATCAAGGGCGAAATCGTTGCCGTGGGTCCGGGCAAGCCGCTCGACAACGGTTCCGTGCGTGCGCCGTCGGTCAAGGTCGGCGACAAGGTGCTGTTCGGCAAGTACAGCGGCACCGAGCAGAAAGTCGATGGCGTCGAATACGTCTTCATCAAGGAAGACGACATCTTCGCGGTTCTGGGTTGATCCGTCGCAGCGAATCCGCGCGACCACAGTTGAATAATTAAGGAAGCAAACATCGCTGCCAAAGAAATCCGTTTCTCCGAACACGCCCGCCCCAAGATGGTCCGCGGCGTGAACGTGCACGCCAAT
>CALMWD010000404.1 GCA_937873105.1 uncultured Rhodanobacteraceae bacterium | reverse complement strand
GGGGCGAATCGTCCTGTCCCCTGCCGAACCGTCCACGCATCGCGGCGGCGCCTGGCCTATGGTGGGCATTCCGCACCATCCAGGAATCGCCATGTCCGCACGTCTGATCCTCGCCGCCGCCGTCGCGCTCGGCCTCAGCCCCCTCGCCCAGGCCGAATCGGCCGCCACCGGACAGGAGGCCGTCGTCGCCAATCCGCTGCTGAAGCCGAGCACGCTCGAGTTCGGGTTCCCGCACTTCGACCAGCTGAAGGACGCGCACTATGCGCCGGCGATCGAACAGGGCATGCGCGAGCAGCTGGCCGAGGTCGAAGCCATCGCGAACCAGAAGGACGCGCCGACCTTCGACAACACCATCGTCGCGCTGGAGAAGACCGGCGATCTCTACTACCGGGCGACGGCGGTGTTCTTCAACCTCGCCGGCACCGTCACCAACGACGCGATGAACAAGGTCCGCGCCGACGTGGCGCCGAAGCTGGCCGCGCACCTCGACGCCATCCTGCTCAACGACGCCCTGTTCCAGCGCGTGAAGTCGCTGTACGAGCGCAAGGCCGAACTCGGGCTCGACGCCGAGTCCGAGCGCCTGCTGTGGCGCTACCACACCGACTTCGTGCGCGCCGGCGCGAAGCTCGACGCGACCCAGAAGGACGCACTGAAGAAGCTCAACGCCGAAATCGCCACGCTGCAGACCCGGTTCACCCAGAACGTGCTCGACGAGACCAATGCCTCCGCCGTCTACGTCGAGGACCGCAAGCAGCTGGAAGGCCTGTCCGACAACGCCATCGCCGCGGCCGAAGCGGCCGCCAAGGCCGCCGGCAAGGACAAGGGCTACCTGATCGCGCTGATGAACACGAGCGGCCAGCCGGCCACGGCCTCGCTGAAGGATCGGGCCCTGCGCCAGAAGCTGCAGGACACCTCGGAGCGCCGCGCCGCGGTCGGCGGCCCGTACGACAACCGCGAGATCGCCGTGCGCCTCGCCAAGCTGCGCGCCGAACGCGCGCAGCTGCTCGGCTACGAGAACTTCGCCGCCTATGTGCTCGAAGACCAGACCGCGCTGACCACGACCGCGGTCAACAAGATGATGGCCGAACTCGCGCCCGCCGCGGTCGCGAACGCGAAGAAGGAGGCGGCCGAGATCCAGAAGATCATCGATGCCGAACACGCCGACGCGAAGGACGGCGGCTTCCGGCTCGGCGCCGCCGACTGGTCGTACTACACGGAAAAGGTGCGCGCCGAGAAGTTCGCCTTCGACCAGTCGCAGCTGCGCCCGTACTTCGAGATCAACCGGGTGCTCGAGGACGGCATCTTCTTCGCTGCGAACAAGCTCTACGGCCTGAGCTTCAAGGAACGCCACGACCTGCCGAAGTACCACCCGACCCTGCGCATCTTCGACGTCTTCGACCACGACGGCAGCAAGCTCGCCATCCTGATCAGCGACATGTACGCGCGCCCGTCGAAGCGCGGCGGCGCCTGGATGAACTCGTACGTGTCGCAAAGCCATCTGCTCGGCCGCAAACCGGTCGTGGCCATGCACCTGAACGTGCCCGAGCCGCCGAAGGGCGAACCGACCCTGCTGACCTGGGACGAGGCCAACACCGCCTTCCACGAGTTCGGCCACGTGCTGCACGGCATGTTCTCGAACGTGAAGTACCCGCGCTTCTCGGGTACCGCGGTGCCGCGCGACTTCGTCGAATACCCGTCCCAGGTCAACGAGATGTGGATGACCGACCCGGCCGTGCTGGCGAACTACGCCAAGCACTACCGGACCGGCGAAGCCATGCCCCAGGCCCTGCTCGACAAGGTGCTCGCCACCGACACCTTCAACCAGGGCTTCGCGACCACCGAATACCTGGGCGCCGCCATGCTCGACCAGGCCTGGCATCAGCTGAAGCCGGAACAGGTGCCGACCGACGCGATCCGGTTCGAGCAGGACACGCTGAAGAAGATCGGCCTCGACTTCGCGCCGGTGCCGCCGCGTTACCGCAGCACCTACTTCAACCACATCTTCTCGGGCGGTTATGCCGCCGGCTACTACGCCTACCTGTGGTCGGAGGTGCTGGACGCCGACAGCGTCGAGTGGTTCAAGGAACAGGGCGGTCTGAAGCGCGAGAACGGCGACCACTTCCGCAAGACCCTGCTCTCGCGCGGCGGTTCGGCCGACGCCATGCAGCTGTTCCGCGACTTCCGCGGCCGCGATCCGAAGATCGAACCGCTTCTGGTGCGGCGCGGGTTGAAGTAGGTCGGCTCAAGCCGCGCAGCTACGGAGTCGACGATCACGCCGCAGGGTCGTCGGTTCCGCGGCTTCGCCGCTTGAACCGACCTACGGGTTGAGGATGGTGTGCAGGCACGCTGCTCTCGGCGCGACCGGCCGCCAGCACGACTGCCCCGACTGGTCAGCACCACGGGCTTCCGCTAGTTTGCGCGGGTACGCGCTGTGCGTCGCTTTCCGAGAAATTCCATGTCCGACGCGCCCTTGCCCGTCTCGCAAACCTTTGCCGACCTCGGCCTGCCCGAGTCGTTGCTGAAAGCCCTGTCCGAGGTCGGCTACGAATCGCCGTCGCCGATCCAGGCCGCCACCATCCCGCCCCTGCTCGCCAACCGCGACGTGCTCGGCCAGGCCCAGACCGGCACCGGCAAGACCGCCGCCTTCGCCCTGCCCATCCTCGCCAAGCTGCAGCCGCTGGCGCGGGCGCCGCAGGCGCTGGTGCTGGCGCCGACCCGCGAACTCGCGATCCAGGTCGCCGAGGCCTTCCAGAAATACGCCCACCACCTCCCCGGCTTCCATGTCGCGCCGATCTACGGCGGCAGCGGCTACGGCGCCCAGATCTCGGCCCTGCGCCGCGGCGTGCATGTCGTGATCGGCACGCCCGGGCGCATCATCGACCACATCGACAAGGGCACCCTCGACCTGTCGCAACTGCGCCACCTGGTGCTCGACGAGGCCGACGAGATGCTGCGCATGGGCTTCATCGACGACGTCGAGAAGATCCTGCAGAAGACGCCGACGACGCGCCAGATCGCGCTGTTCTCGGCCACCATGCCGGAATCGATCCGGCGCATCGCGCACACCTACCTGAAAGATCCGGCCGAGGTGAAGATCCAGGCCTCGACCCAGACCGCGAAGAACATCAGCCAGCGCTACTGGCTGGTCAGCGGCCTGCACAAGCTCGACGCGCTGACGCGCATCCTCGAAACCGAAACCTTCGACGCGATGATCATCTTCGCGCGCACCAAGGTCTCGACCGAGGAACTCGCCGACAAGCTGGAGGCACGCGGCTTCCGCGCCGCCGCGATCAACGGCGACATGCAGCAGGCGGCGCGCGAGAAGACGATCCAGAAGCTGAAGTCCGGCGACATCGACATCCTGGTCGCGACCGATGTCGCGGCGCGCGGCCTCGATGTCGAGCGCATCAGCCACGTCTTCAATTTCGACATCCCCTACGACACCGAAAGCTACGTGCACCGCATCGGCCGCACCGGCCGCGCCGGCCGCACCGGCGAGGCGATCCTGTTCGTGACCCCGCGCGAACGCGGCATGTTGCGCGCCATCGAACGCGCCACGCGCCAGCCGATCACGCAGATGCAGTTGCCGACGGTGTCGGCGGTGAACGACCGCCGCATCGAGCGCTTCAAGGAAAAGATCGTCGAATCGCTGGCGGCGCCGAACCTCGGCGAGTTCCAGAAGATCGTCGAGTCGATCGAGAACGACAGGAACGTGCCGGCCATCGAGATCGCGGCCGCGCTCGCCCGTCTCTACCAGGGCGGCAAGCCGCTGCTGCTCGATGCCTACGACCCGCCGCCGGCGCGCGAATACCAGGAACGCAAGCACAGCGACCGCCCGGAACGCCCGACGCGCGGCGAACGCACGCCGTTCGCGGATCGTGCCAAGCGCGACTACGGCGACACCCGCGCGCCGGCACGTGCGGCGACGGAACGCCCGAGGCGCGAGTTCGGCCACGAGGGCGCGGCGCCCGAATTCGCCGCCGGCGAACGCCCGAAGCGCGAATACGGCGAACGCCCGCCGCAGGATCTCGACCGTCCCCGCGAACCGCGCGTGCGCGGCGAGCCCGAGGTCGGCATGGAGACCTTCCGCATCGAGGTCGGCCACGTGCACGGCGTGAAGCCGGGCAACATCGTCGGCGCGGTCGCGAACGAGATCGACCTCGAAAGCAAGTTCATCGGTCGCATCGACATCCGCGACGACCACACCTACCTCGACCTGCCGGAAGGCATGCCCGACGACGTGATGAGCCATCTGAAGAAGGTGCGCGTCGCCGGCCAGATGATGCGCATCTCGCGCGTCGACGGCGTGCCGCCGCGCGCGCCGATCCGCAAGCAGCCGGGCGGCTTCGACCCGAAGCGCAAGCTGCCGCGCCGCAAGTATTGATCTGCCGGAGTTGCCGATGACTGCCGAACACCGCTCCGTCCGCATCGACGCCTCGAACGCGCCGGTCGCCGAACTCACCCTGCTCGGCCCCGGCCGCGGCAATGCCATGGGCCCGGACTTCTGGCGCGAACTGCCGGCCGCGGTCGCCGCAGCCGACGCCGCCGCCGACATCCGCGCGCTGGTGGTGCGCGGTTCGGGGGAACATTTCTCCTACGGCCTCGACCTGCCGGCGATGGCGATGGAGATCGGTCCGTTGTTGAACGACGCCGCGCGCGGTCGCGTCGAGATCCCGGCCCTGGCCGAACGCATGCATCGGGGCTTCGCCGCGCTACGGGATCCTGGCACAGTTGCCCAGTGACGCTC
>CALMWD010000403.1 GCA_937873105.1 uncultured Rhodanobacteraceae bacterium | reverse complement strand
CGGCGGCACGCAGCGGGTCACGGTGACGCGTCGCGACGGCCCGAAGACGCTGGACGTGCGCATTCCCGCCGGCATCGCCAGCGGGCAGACGATCCGGCTTGGCGGCCAGGGCGAACCCGGCCCGGCCGGCAGCGGGGATCTGTTGATCACGATCGAGATCGCGCCGCACCGCTGGTTCGAACTCGACGGCCGCGACGTGGTGCTGAAGTTGCCGCTGGCGCCTTGGGAGGCCGCGCTCGGTGCCACCGTGGACGTGCCGACGCTGGGCGGACGGGTCAGCCTGCGCGTTCCCGCCGGTTCGCAGGGCGGGCGCAAGATGCGACTGCGCGAAAAAGGCCTGCCGGGATTGCCGCCGGGCGATCAGTACGTGGTGCTGGAAATACAAACGCCGCCCGCATCGTCGGACGCGGAGCGGCGCAGCTACGAAGCGATGCGCGACGCGTTCCCGGGCTTCAGCCCGCGCGCCGCGCTCGATTGATCACTTCGGCATCAGCTCGTTGATGGTCTGGATCAGCTGGGTTTCGTTGATCGGCTTGGTCACATAGGCCTTCGCACCCTGGCGCATGCCCCAGACCTTGTCGGTCTCCTGGTCCTTGGTGGTGACCAGGATGACCGGGATGTGGCTGGTCTTCGGATCCTTGCTGATCTGGCGCGTCGCCTGGAAGCCGTTGAGGTTCGGCATGACCACGTCCATGAGGATCAGGTCGGGCAGTTCGCGCTTGGCGACCTCGATGCCCTGCTGTCCGTCCTCGGCAGTGATGACGTCATGTCCGAGCTTCTGCACCACGCGGCGCAGGCCTTCGATCTGCGACGGTGAATCGTCCACGATAAGAATGCGACCCATGGCTCCCTCGTTGCGTGATGGTCGTTGCGTGCGATGGCCGCTCAGAACCGCACCAAGGTGCGTCCGAACGAGCCGCCGGCCAGCATCGTAGCAAAAACGCCGTCCAATTCGTCCAACCCGACGGTTCGGGTGAGAATCGTTTCCAAGTGTTTCGGCTTCCACATCGTCGCCAGCCGTTCCCACAAGGTGCGACGGATGTTGTACGCGGTCCCGGCCGAGGCCACGCCGAGGATGCTGACGCCGCGGATGATGAAGGGCATGACCGTGGTGTGCAGTTCGGCGCTCGCGGCCAGGCCGCAACTGGCGATGTTGCCGTAGGGATGGATCACCCGCGTCAGCCCGGCCAGCATGTCGCCGCCGACGTTGTCGACGGCGCCGGCCCAGCGCGCGGTCTCGAGCGGGCGCTGGCCCCAGAGGAGTTCCTTGCGGGCGATGCATTGGCGCGCGCCGAGCGCGATCAGGGCGTCGAACTGGTCGGCCTTGCCGGTGATGGCGTGGACTTCGTAGCCGGCGCTCGTCAACAGGTCGATGGCCAGCATGCCGACGCCGCCGGTGGCGCCGGTGACGACGATCGGTCCCATCTCCGGCGTCTGGCCGTTCGCCTCCATCCGGTACAGCGACAGCGCCGCCGTGAATCCGGCGGTACCGAGCACCATGGCCTCGCGCAGGCTCAAGCCGCCGGGCAGCGGGATCGCCCACTTCGACTCGATCCGCGCGTATTCGCCGTAACCGCCGTCGCGGGTTTCGGACAGGCCGCAGCCGGTGACCAGCACCGCGTCGCCCTCCTTGAAGCGCGGGTCCTCCGACTGCACCACATGGCCGGCGACGTCGATGCCGCCGACCAGCGGATACCTGCGCAGGATCTTGCCCTGGCCGCTGCCGGCGAGCGCGTCCTTGTAGTTGACGCTGGAGTAGGCGGTCTTGACGACGATATCGCCGGCGGACAAGTCGCCGAGGCCGATGTCGTCGATGCGGCCGCGCGCACTGTCGCCCTGGGCATGGATGCGATAGGCGCGGAAGGCGTTGGGCAGGCTCATGGCGACTCCGTGGGGCGAAAGCGCCATTATCGCGGTCGGCGCCGGCCTTGTCGCCGTGGCGCGCCGCAATCATTTGCATGCGATGGGCGCCGCCGCCGTCGCATAATCCGCCCACGAATCATGGACCTGATGCGATGAGCCAGGGCTCGCGCCCCGTTTGCCTGATCTTCAGCGCCGATCCGGGGTTCCGGGATGCGGTCGCCGCCGCGCTCGCGTCGCTGGAGGCGCGCCTGGAATGGGCCGCCGACGCCGGCGCCGCCCTGTCGGCGCTGTCGGTGTGGCCGGTCCGTTGCGTGCTCGTCGACCTGGCGCAGGCGGACGACTGGCCGATGCTGGTCGCGAAGTTGCGGCGCAGCCCGGACCTGCAATCGGCGCCGGTGCTGTTCGTTGCCGACAGCGACGCCGCGGTCGATCGTCTGCTCGCCGATCCGCCTGACGGGCACTGGGACCTGATGCGCCAGCCGCTGCATCCGCGCTGGCTGTGCGCCAAGGTCGGCCATCTGATCTGCACCGAACTGCGGGTGGCGCGCAGCGCCGCGCAGTCCGAGGCGCAACTGGCGATGATCGATGCGTTGCCGGCGCAGGTCTGCGTGGTCGATGCCCAGGGCCGGATCGTGATGGGCAATCGCGCCTGGCGCCAGCACGAGGGGATCGATGCCGAACAGGTGGCCGGCTGGAGCTACGGCGAGCTGTGCGGGCGCCTGTCGCGTCGCGGTGCCGCCCATGCCGCCGCCGAATGCGCCGGATTGGCGGAAGTGCTGCGCGGCGAGCGCTCGCGATTCGAACACGAGTACACGCTGGGCGAGGGCGAGCGCGACCGCCGCCACTTCCTGTTGTCGGTCGTGCGCCTGGGCGGCGAGGGCGGGGCGGTCGTCTGCCATTTCGACACCACGCACCAGAAGCGCGCCGAGGCCGAGCGTCTGGAGGCGATGCGCCACCTCGAGATGGTGATGGATGCGGTGCAGCTGAACCTGTTCGAGTACGACCTAGCGACCGGCCGCCGCATTGTCGGCATGCGCGACGTGGATCTGCTCGGCGACCAGCCGGTCGATCTCGACGACCTGCGCAAACGTTTCGTGCATCCCGACGACGGCGAACACTTCAACCAGGCGCTGAATGCGGTCATTGCCGGCGACGACCACGGCAGCCTCGAGTATCGCGTCGGCACCGGCGACAGTCCGCGCTGGCGTTGCGTGGTGGCGCGCGTGATCGGTCGCGATGCGACGCACCCGGGCCGCCTGGTCGGCGCGAGCTGGGACATCACGGCGCGCAAGCTGGCGCAGATCGAATCGGAACGGTTGGCGGCGAGCCGCGCCATGGCGCTCGACGCCGGCCGCTTCAACGCCTGGGAGTGGGACTTCGACCTGCAACGCGGCTCCGGCGGCGAACGCGACGTCGACCTGTTCGGATGCAAGATCGAACGCGGCGAGCAGCTGGTGGCGCTGACCCATCCCGAGGACCGCGAACGCGTGCGCGCGCTCTGGGGCGCGGGTGCGGAACCGGTCGACCGCTTCGAGATCGAGTTCCGCGTCGTGCGCGCCGACGGCGACGTGCGCTGGATCAAGGCCGTCGGCCGCATGGAGCGCGACGCGCGCGGCGCGCCGCTGCGCCAGGTCGGCCTGTCCTGGGACATCACCGAGCAGAAGCGCGCCGACATCGCCCTGCGCGAATCCGAGGCGCAACTTCGCCGCGCCCTCGAGGCGGCGCGCATGGTGTCCTGGGAATGGGACCTCGAGCGCGGCACCCGCCATGCCATCGGCGACGATCTCGCCGTGCTCGGCGAATCGCCGGGCAGCATCGACACCGCCAAGACCCGCGTGCACCCCGACGATCTGGCCCGGCATCTCGCGGACATCGACCGCGCGATCGCCACCGGCGAGAGCTACCAGAGCGAATTCCGGGTGATCTGGCCGGACGGCAGCGTGCACTGGCTGCTGTCGCGCGGCACGCCGATGCGCGACGCCGCGGACAAGGTGGTGCGTCTGTCCGGACTGGTTTGGGACATCCCCGCGCGCAAGCAGGCCGAGGACGCCCTGGTCGAGAGCCGTCGCCTCCAGGAACTGGCGCTCGAGGGCGCCGGCCTGAACCTCTGGGAGATCGCTCTGCG
>CALMWD010000402.1 GCA_937873105.1 uncultured Rhodanobacteraceae bacterium | reverse complement strand
GCGGGTGCGGCAGCGCTTCGGACTCGACCCGGGCGCGCAGGGCCTCGGCCAGCGTGCGCAGGTCGGTGCGCGCCGGATCGGCGACGAGCACGGAGAATTCCTCGCCGCCGTAACGCGCGACCAGCGCGCCCGCGGCCAAGGCTTCGACGTCGAGCGCGCGGGCGACGCGCTTGAGGCAATCGTCGCCGGCGAGGTGGCCGCAGGCATCGTTGTATTCCTTGAAATGGTCGATGTCGATCAGGGCCAGGCCGACTTCGCCGCCGCAACGGCGCGCCTCGGCCCAGGCCGCGAGCAGGCTGCCGTCGAACAGGCGGCGATTGGCGACGCCGGTCAGCCCGTCGCTTTCCGACAGCTTGCGCAGCTGCGCGTTGCCGTCCTCGAGCCGTCGCGTCGCCGCCAGAAGCTCGGCGTTGACGCGGGCCAGCTCGACGTTGCGCGCCTCGACCTCGCGCTGCATGCGCGCGATCCGCACCTGGTTCTCGACGCGGGCGACGACCTCTTCGAGCTGGAACGGCTTGCCGATGTAGTCGGCGGCGCCGGCGCCGAAGGCCTCGACCTTGTCGATGGCGCCGTTCAGCGCCGAGAGAAAGATTACCGGCGTGGCCCGCGTGGCCGCATCGGACTTGAGCTGGCGGCAGACTTCGTAGCCGTCCATGCCCGGCATGGCGATGTCGAGCATGACCAGGTCGGGCACGTGGGCACGGGCCGCCGCCAGCGCGCGCGGGCCGCTGTTGGCGACCCGGCAGCGGTAGCCGCGACCGCCGAGAATGGCCACCAGCAGCTCGATGTTCGCGGGGTTGTCGTCGACCACCAGAATGTCCGCCCGGGGCGCTTCGGCGGGCACGGCACGCGCTTGCATGGGTTCGATCCTGACACGCGGAAGTCCTCATGCCAGCCTAGCATGCAGCCGCGCCGGCGCCGGCCGGGCGCGGCTATGATCGGCCATCCCCGAGATGGAGCGCGCATGGGTCTTCGCCGGATGGTCCGCCTGTCGCTGGCCTGGCTGCTGTGGCCGATGCTCGCCGTGGCCGCGACCGGGAATCCGCCGCCGTCCGAAGCCGGCCTGCCCTTCCTGCGCAACTACGCGCCGCGCGACTACGGCGCCCACGGCCAGAACTGGGTCGTGGTCCAGGACCCGCGCGGCGTCATCTACGCCGGCAACAACGACGGCGTGCTGGAATTCGACGGCGAGCGCTGGCGCCTGATCCGGACTGCCCAGCGCACCATCGTGCGCGCGCTGGCGGCTGCACCCGACGGCCGCATCTACGTCGGCGGGCTGGGCGAGATCGGCATGCTCGAGGCCGACGCGCAGGGACAGATGCATTACGTGTCCCTGATGGATCGGCTGGCGCCCGAGGATCGCCGTTTCGACGACGTCCATCACGTGTTCGTGCACGGCCAGGACATCTATTTCGCCACCTATGCCCGCCTGATCCGTCTGCGCGGCGACCACGCGCGCGCCTGGGTGCCCGACCGTGCCTTCCATCGTGCCTTCATGGCCCGCGACCGGCTCTTCATCCGCGAGCGCGGGCGCGGCCTGATGCGCCTGGTCGATGACGCCTTGCAGCCGGTCGCCGGCATCGAACCGCTGGGCGAGGATCGCATCGACCTGATCCTGCCCTGGGGTTCGAACGAGGGCCTGTTGATCGGCAGTCGCGATACCGGCCTGTACGTGCTCGAAGGCGGCTCGTTGCGGCCCTTCGATGCCGCCACGAACGAGACGCTGCGCCGCGACCTGCCCTACAGCGGCGTGCAGCTTCCCGATGGCGGCTATGCGATCGGCACCTTTCAGGGCGGAGTGCACCTGCTCGATGGCGGCGGGCAACTGCGCGGACGCATCGACAAGCGCCGCGGCCTGCAGGACGACACCGTGCTCGGCATGGCCGTCGATCGCCAGGGCGGACTGTGGCTGGCGCTGGACCGCGGGCTCAGCCGGATCGAGACCGACCTGCCCCTGACGCGATTCGACGAACGCAACGGGCTGAACGGTGCGGTGCTGTCCTTGCACCGGCATCGCGGCGTGTTGCATGCCGGCACCGCCCAGGGCGCCTATCGACTGCAGGCCGGCGCCGACGCCCGGTTCGTGCCGATCCCCGGCCTGCGCGGCCAGACCTATGCGTTCCTGTCGGTCGGCGAGGAGCTGCTGGTCGGCAACAACGACGGCACCTTCCGCATCGGCGAAGGCGCGGTCACCCAGCTGCAGGCCGGCGTGACCGGAACGACCACGGCCCTGCTCGCCTCGCGGACCTTTCCCGGGCGGGTCTATGTCGGCCTCTGGGACGGCCTGGCGCTGTTGCGCCGCGAAGACGGGCGCTGGATCGACGAAGGCCGCGTCGCCGGGGTCGACCTGACCGTCAGCTCGATGCTGGAGGCCGCCGACGGCCAGCTTTGGCTCGGCACCTGGAACCATGGCGTGGCGCGACTGCAGTTCGCGCAGGCCGCCGATGGCAAGCTCCGCCTGGTCGCCCAGGAACGCTTCGACGCGTCGGCCGGACTGCCGCAGCCGAACGACAACTTCGTGCAGGACATCGGTGGCGAGATGCTGTTCTCGACGCACCAGGGCCTGCTGCGTTTCGACGCCGGGCGTCGCCGATTCGAACCCGACCCGCGCTTCGGCGAGCTGTTCGGGGACGCGCGACGCTGGGTGGTCTACGGCGTCGGCCAGGCCTTGCCCGACGGCCTGTGGATGCAGACGGTGGACGAGAGCTCGGGCCTGAAGCAGGCCGGTCTGGCCCGCCCGCGCGGGACCGCGTGGGCGTGGTCGCCGCAGCCGCTGGCGGCGATCGCGGGCACCTGGATCGAAAAGATCCATGTCGATGCCGACGGCGGGGCCTGGTTCGGCGGCAGCGACGGTCTGTTCCGGCTCGATCCGCGCACCGAATCGACGCCGGCGCCCGCCTTCCGCACCCTGGTCCGACCCGTCGTCGCGGGTCGTGACCAGGCACCGCGCATCGGCGGCGACGGCGAGGCGGTCGTGCCGACCCTGGCGCACGCCGACCATCGTCTGCGCTTCGAATTCGCGGCCACCCACTACGACAGCGGCGACGGCGCCGAGTACCAGACCTGGCTCGAAGGCAACGACCGCGACTGGTCGCCCTGGAGCCGCGAGGACTTCCGCGAGTACACCAACCTGCGCGAAGGCGACTATCTGCTGCAGGTGCGCGCACGCAATCGCGAAGGCGTGATCGGCACGACCGCCGAGTACGCCTTCCGCATCCTGCCGCCCTGGTATCGCACCGCGTGGGCCTACCTCGCCTACGTCGCCCTGGCCGCACTGCTGCTGCACCTGCTGCTGCGCTGGCGCATGGCCCGCGTCCAGGCCGAAAACCTGGCGCTGGAGCGGGTGGTGGCGCAACGCACGGCCGAGCTGCGCGACCGCAACGCCCAGCTGGACGAGTCGCGTCGTCGCGCCGAACAGGAACGCCTGGCCGCCGACCAGGCCCGAGCCCGGGCCGAGGAAGCGAATCGCGCCAAGACCGTGTTCCTCGCGAACATGAGCCACGAACTGCGCACGCCGCTGAACGCCGTGCTGGGCTTCGCGCAACTGATGGACCGGCAGCCCGCCCGCTCCGCCGACGATCGCCGCCATCTCGCGACCATCCAGCGCAGCGGCGAACATCTGCTCGGCCTGATCAACGACGTGTTGTCGCTGTCGCGGATCGAGGCCGGCGTGCTCGCGCTCGATGTCGCGCCCTTCGACCTGCGCGCCTTGATCGGCAACGTCTGCGAACTGATGCGCATGCGCGCCGAAGCCAAGGACCTGTGGCTGCGCGTCGACGCCGCCGAACTGCCGGCGACGGTCGGCGGCGACGCGCGCAAGCTCAGCCAGATCCTGCTGAACCTGCTCGGCAATGCGGTCAAGTTCACCCGCGACGGCGGCGTCACGCTGCGG
>CALMWD010000401.1 GCA_937873105.1 uncultured Rhodanobacteraceae bacterium | reverse complement strand
AGCTCCGGGCCGGTCAGCACCTCGCGGTCGTGGTCGAGCCCGGCTTCGCGGGCGATGGCGCGTGCGGTCGCCGGATGGTCGCCGGTGATCATGCAGACCGCGATGCCGGCGGCACGGGCCTCGGCGATGGCCTGCGGCACCGAGGCGCGCAGCGGATCCTCGAAGGCGACGAGACCGAGCAGGCCGAAGTCGAAGGCGCGCATGTCGTCCGGCGGCGCGGCGCCCTCATGGCGGCCGGCGGCGACGGCGAGCACGCGCAGTCCCTGGTCGGCATAGGCGGCGACGCGTCCGCGCAGGACGTCTCGCTCCGGCGCCGGCAATCGACACAGTTCGGCCACCGCTTCCGGCGCACCCTTGCTCGCGACGTGCTGGGCGCCCGCCTCGTCGCGCCAGAGTTGCGACATCGCCGGCAGGGCCGAGGTCAGGCCGTATTGTTTTTCCAGGCGCCAGTCGTGGTGCAGCAGCGATTCGGCCAGGGTCGCGTCGGCGAGCGTGTCGACGGCGCGGTCCATCGGGTCGAAGGTCTGGCGCCGCGTCGCGAGGTGCGCCTGGGCCAGGAGTTGCTTCAGGCCGGGCGTCAGCGCCGACGCCGGTTCGTGCATCGTCCAGGTCGTGCGGCCGTCGTCGAGGCCGTGCACGCGCATGCGGTTCTCGGTCAGCGTGCCGGTCTTGTCGACGCAGAGCACGGTCGCGGCGCCGAGCGTCTCGATCACCGCGGCGCGGCGCGCCAGCACCTTGATCTTCGCCAGCCGCCACGCCCCGAGCGCGAAGAAGACGCTGAGCGCGAGCGGGAATTCCTCCGGCAGCATGGCCATGGCCAGGGCGATCGCCGAAAGCAGGCCCTCGCTCCAGTTGCCGCGCCCGAAACCGTGCACCAGCAGCAGGCCGATGCTCACCGCCGCCGCGAGCGCGCCGAACAGCCGCACCAGCCGCCCGGTTTGCCGCTGCAGTCGTGTCGCTTCGGTGTCGATCTCGACCAGCGAGCGACCGATCGCGCCGGCACGGGTGGCGGCGCCGGTGCGGGTGACGCGCACGCGACCCTCGCCGTTCACGACCAGGGTGCCGGAGTAGACGCAGGGCTGGTCCTCGCCGCCGGGCGCGAGATCGGGCTCGTCCGCCTCGTCGTCGCGGCGGGCGCGCTTGCGCACCGGCACCGATTCGCCGGTGAGCAGGGATTCGTCGACGCTGAGGGCGCGGGCATCGAGCACGACGCCGTCCGCGGCGATGCGTTCGCCTTCGTCGACCACGAGCAGGTCGCCGGGCACGATCTCGGCGGCGGCAATGCGTTGCGTGCGGCCATCGCGAACGACCACCGCATGCGGCGCACCGAGGGCGCGCAGGGCTTCCAGCGCCCGCTCGCTGCGGCGCTCCTGCATCACCACCAGGCCGATGGTGACGGCCGCGAAGCCGCCGAGCAGGGCGCCTTCGGCCGGATCGCCGAGCGCGAGGTAGAGCAGGGCGGCCAGCGCCAGCAGCAGGAACATCGGCTCGGTCAGCACGCCGCGCAGGATGCGCCAGAAGCCACGTCGACCGGTGTCGGGCAAGACGTTCGGGCCGTGTTCGGCGAGACGCCGCCGGGCCGCGTCGCTGCTCAGGCCGGTGACGTCCAGGTCGGGCGAATCCGAAGTCGCGATCATCGCGGTTCCATGACGGGCCCGCGATGATCGCATGGGTGGATCAGGACTTGACCGCGCTTGGACCGCGCAGGATCCGCGCCGGCAACAGGATGAGCGCCTTGAGGAACTCGAACACGCCGTTGACGACGATGCCGAGCAGGCGGAACGGCAGCAGCAGCACCCAGACGATCGGATAGAGCACGATCGCGAGCAGGGCCAGCGGCCAGCAGATCACCAGCAACAACAGCCACAGCAGAAAGCCGACCATCGCAGTCTCCACGCGTCCGGAATTGGACGGGCCGATGCTAGGACCTTTGCGGCAGCGCAAACTGAACGGGCCGCACCTCGCGGCGCGGCCCGTGACGCAGGGGAGGTTTCCGCTCCGGCCCGGAATCAGAAACGCTTGCCGAAGTAGAAGCCGTAGACGATCGGATCGATGTTGACGGTGCCGACCTGGGCCGCGTTCACCGACACGTCGCTGTCGATGTCCATCCAGCGCGCGTCGACGCCGACGAACCAGTCGTTCTCCAGCTTGAAGTCCACGCCGGCATGCGCGGCCAGGCCCCAGCTGTTCTTGAGCTTGAGTTCGGTCCCGGCGATCGGACCGGCGCTGTCCTCGCTGTAGATCCAGGTGAAGTTCACGCCGGCGCCGAGGTAGGGCGAGATCTTCGCGTCCGGGCTGAAGTGGTACTGCAGCGACACGGTCGGCGGCAGGTGCGTGACTTCGCCGGCATAGGCGCCGTTGAGCTTGACCTCATGCTTGAACGGCAGCGCCGCCAGCACTTCGATGCCGAGGTTGTCGTTGAGGAAGTATTCGGCGGTGAAGCTCGGGCGCCAGTTGTTGCCGACCTCGACGTCGAGGGCGCCGCCGGCGAGGCTGCCGTTGTCCGACTTCGGGTCGACGTTGTGCGCGCCGACGGTGAAGCGCCAGGCGCCGTCGTCGGCCGCCGCGAACGGGGCGGCGAGCACGAAGAGCAGGGCAGTGGCGATCTTTTTCATGGGATGTCTCCGGGGGTAGCGGGGTTTGGAAATCAGGAAGCGATGCGGGCGCGCGGCACCACGGCGCGCAGGACCGGCGAATCGGTGCGGAAGCGGCCCGGGCCGACCATCAGGTCGGTGCCGCATTCCAGGCCTTCGAGCCAGCCGAGGAACTGGTTGATCATCTCCTTGCCGACGAAGGGCAGGCCGTGCTGCGGCACGATCATCTCGACGTTCAGCTCGCGCACCATCTGCACCCAGATGCGGCAGGCGCGGTTGCTGGCCATGAAGCGGCGATGGAAGCCGGCCATGATCTTCAAGTGCTCGGTGAAGTCCTCAACCGGCTTGTAGTCGTTGCCTTCGTACAGCGAGGCGCCGACGTCGCCCGAGAACAGGATCTTCGAGACCGGGTCGAAGACGTTGAAGTTGCCGACCGAATGCAGGAAGTGCGCCGGCAGGCAGGCAAGGATCGAATCGGCGAAGGGCAGGTCGGCGCCTTCGTCGCCGAGCAGCACGTAGCGGTCTTCGCCGACGTCGAGGTAGTGCGGCACGCTGTGCGGCACGAAGCGGCCCCACCATTTCGAGCACACGACCTTGGCGCCGGTGTAGACCAGCCAGCGGTCGACCGACCCGATCACGTCCGGGTCCTGGTGCGAGGCGAAGATGTAGGTCAGCTGCTTCAGCG
>CALMWD010000400.1 GCA_937873105.1 uncultured Rhodanobacteraceae bacterium | reverse complement strand
CGCCTTGCCGGACGAGGCGCAGCCGGCCTCGGTGCAGCGCGCCTGCGCGCGCCTGGCGGCCGCGGCGCAGCGCTTCGACATCGTCGCCGCCGAGGCGCAGTTGCGCGACCTGCACGCGCGCCTCGGCCAAGCCGATTCCGCCACCCCACCCGGAACCCCATGACGCCCGACGCGATTGCTCCCGCCCCCGCACCGAACCCGGCCAAGCCCCTGGTCCTGGTCGTCGACGACCAGGCCGCCAATGTCCAGGCCGTCGGCGCGCTGCTGGCCCAGAATGACCTCGACGTGATGCCGGCGCTGTCCGGCGAACAGGCCCTGCAACGCCTGCAGCAGCGCGCGCCGGACTTGATCCTGCTGGACATGATGATGCCGGGCATGGACGGCTTCGAGGTGTGCCGGCGCCTGCGCGCCGACCCGCGGCATGCCGCCGTCCCGATCGTGTTCCTGACCGCCGCCAGCGAGCGCCACCTGCTGGTGCGCGCCTTCGCCGCCGGCGCGGTCGACTACGTGACCAAGCCCTTCGTCGCCGAGGAACTGCTGGCGCGGGTGCGCACCCACATCGACCTCAAGCGCGCGCGCGACCACCTGGCGCGCATCGCCCGCGAATGCAACGACCTGACCCAGATCGTCGCGCACGATCTGAAGAGCCCGCTGTCCTCGATCCGCTTCAGCGCGCTGATGCTGTTGCAGCGCCTCGCCGCCGACGATCGCCTGCGCGACCTCGCCGAATCGATCCGCGACAGCAGCGACGACGCCTTGCGCTTCATCCACGACTATCTCGAGCAATGGGCCGAGGGCGAACTGAAGCGCCGCTTCGAACGCGCGCCGCTCGATCTCGGCGTGCTGGTCCGGCGCGTCGTCGAGCGCATGCAGCCGGCCGCGGCCAGCCGCAACCAGGCCCTGGTCCTGCACGCACAGCCCTGCGATCCCGCGCATGCGGATGCGACCGCGGTCGCGCACGTGGTCGAGAACCTGGTCTCGAACGCGATCAAGTACGGCCCGGCCGACGCACGCATCGACCTCGAGGTCGGCCCCGGCGCGCCGGGCATGGTGCGGGTCGCCGTCTGCGACCGCGGTCCCGGCCTCAGCGAGGCGGCGCAGAAGCAGTTGTTCCAGCGCTACGTGCGCCTCGGCCGACGCGCCGCCGAACACTCCAGCGGCCTCGGCCTGGCCATCGCGAAACAGGACATCTCCCAGCTCGGCGGCCACCTCTGGTTCGAACCGCGCGAAGGCGGCGGCGCCGTGTTCGCGTTCGACCTGCCGGTGCTGGCCCGCAGCGACTGAAACGAAGCGCCCCGCGGCTGCGGGGCGCTTCTCCGGGCTTACATCAGGCGATCGGCCGGCTCGACCCGGTCGCGGCCCCAGCGGCTTTCGTAGACGATCACCGGAATGCGCTTGCCTGGCGCATACGGCACCTGGCCGACGTAGTCGCGGCCGCGGTAGCGGTAGGTCACGTCGTAGCCGATGACGGTCTCGCGCGGCACGTTGCGCCATTCGCAGCGGTAGCGATCGCGGTCGCGGCGGTCGAGGGTGCGGCCGCCCACGCCACCGGCGACGGCGCCGGCCACGGTCGCGGCCTTGCGGCCGGCGCCCTTTCCGACCTGGTTGCCGCGCGCGCCGCCGACGATGGCGCCGAGCACCGCGCCTTCGACGCCGCGATCGCGACGGCCGTCCTTGGGCCAGCCCACTTCTTCGCGCTGCACGACGCGGTCCACGATCGGGCTCGAATCCAGCACGCGGGCGTAACGTTGCGACTGGGCCGCAGCCGTGCCCGACAGCGCGACGGCCAGGGCCGTGGACAGAAGCATCATCCTGTTCATGTCGGTTCTCCGTAGTTCGACGAAAGCCGGTCGACCTGACGGCCATACCGGCATCCCGGATGGCGCAGATCGGATGCCAACCGCCGCCTGGCGACAATGCATTGATCGAATTGCACTTTTCCGGACCGAGGGCAGGTCGGCTGCACGATTCGCCCGCGCGACCAGAGCGATTTGCACGATGCCGGCGGACGCCGTCCTCACGGTGCGCTGACATGGTTTCGTGAAAATGGGATTCTTCACATGAGTGAAGAGTTCTTATGAACCCGGAATCCGAGACCCCGCCCTCATCGCCGCGCCGCCGCATCGACCAGTGGATCGTCGATGCGGCCAAATCGTTCGTGCGCTGGTTCGACACCGAGACCGCGGCCGCCGACGAGGCCGACGCGCAGCGTATCGACTGGGTGCGCGTGGTCCCGTTCATCGGCCTGCACGTGGCCGCGCTGGCCGGCGTCTGGTTCGTCGGCTTCTCCTGGTTCGCGTTCTGGACCGCGGTGGCGCTGTACGCGCTGCGCATGTTCGCGATCACCGGCTTCTACCACCGCTACTTCTCGCACAAGACCTTCAAGACCTCGCGCCCGGTGCAGTTCCTGTTCGCCCTGCTCGGCGCGTCCAGCGTGCAGCGCGGCCCGTTGTGGTGGGCGGCGCACCACCGCAACCACCATCGCCATTCGGATACCGAACTCGACGTGCATTCGCCGGTCACGAAATCGTTCTTCGTCAGCCACATGGGCTGGTTCCTGACCAAGGCCGGCTTCCGCACCGACCGCAGCGTGATCAAGGACCTGCTGCAGTTCCCGGAACTGCGCCTGCTCGACCGCTTCGACGTCTTCGTGCCGATCGCGCTGGCGCTCGCGCTGTTCCTGCTCGGCGGCTGGCTGGAAGCGCATCGGCCCGAGTACGGCACCAGCGCCGCGCAGCTGCTGATCTGGGGCTTCTTCGTCTCGACCGTCGTGCTGTTCCATGCGACGGTGACGATCAATTCCTTCGCGCACCGCTTCGGTTCGCGCCGCTACAGGACGCGCGACGACAGCCGCAACAACTGGCTGCTGGCGCTGATCACCTTCGGCGAGGGCTGGCACAACAACCACCACCATTTCCCGGGCTCGGCCCGCAACGGCTTCTTCTGGTGGGAATACGACCTGACCTTCTACCTGCTCAAGCTGATGAGCTGGTGTCGCCTGGTCTGGGACCTGAAGCCGGTCCCGCCGCAGCTGAAGCACGCCCGATGAAGATCGCCGTCGTCGGTTCCGGCATCAGCGGCCTGGGCGCGGCCTGGCTGCTCTCGCGCGAACACGAGGTCACCGTGTTCGAGGCGAACGATTACGCGGGCGGCCACACCCATACCCACGACATCGAACTCGCTGGCGGCCGCTACCGCGTCGACACCGGCTTCATCGTCTGCAACCCGGACCACTACCCGCATTTCTTCCGGATGCTCGACGAACTCGGCGTGCAGACGCAGGAGACGACGATGAGCTTTGCCGTGCGCAACGAACGCAGCGGGCTCGAATACAACGCCACCGACCTCGACCGCCTGTTCGTGCAGCGGCGCAACCTGGTCTCGCCGCGCTTCTGGTCGATGGTGCGCGGCATCCTGAAGTTCTACCGCGAGGCGCCGGCCCTGCTCGACCGGCCCGAGCCGGGCCCGGACCTGGGCGACTATCTCGATGCGAACGGCTACAGCGCCGCCTTCCGCGACGACCACCTCGTTCCGATGGCTTCGGCCCTGTGGTCCAGCCCGAGCGCGCAGATCCTGAAGTTCCCGGCCAAGTACCTGGTCGCCTTCATGGCCAACCACCAGATGATGGTCACCGGCGAGCGCAAGCCCTGGCGCGTCGTGAGCGGCGGCTCGAACAGCTATGTGCGCGCGATGCTCGCGAACCCGGCGTTCACGCTGCGCGCGAACACGCCGGTGCGCTCGGTGCGGCGCGATGCGGAAGGTGTCGAACTGCGCATCGACGGCGAGCACGCCCGCTTCGACCAGGTCGTGTTCGCCTGCCACAGCGACCAGGCCCTGGCCCTGCTCGCCGACCCGAGCGAGCGGGAACGCGACATCCTCGGCGCCATCCCGTACCAGGAGAACGACACCGTCCTGCACACCGACGTGCGCCTGCTGCCGACGCGTCGCAAGACCTGGGCGGCCTGGAATGCGCTGATGCTCGACGACGACCGCCAGGCCTGCACGGTCACCTACGACATGAACCAGCTGCAAGGCATCGCGGCGCCGGAGAATTTCTGCGTCACGCTGAACTGCAGCGACCGCATCGATCCGGCGAAGATCCTGAAGCGCCTGCGCTACCACCATCCGGTCTACACCCGCGCCTCGGTCGCGGCGCAGGCACGGCGCAACGAGATCAGCGGGCAACGCCGCACCTGGTATGCCGGGGCCTACTGGGGTTGGGGCTTCCACGAGGACGGCATGCGCAGCGCCGTCGACGTGGCCCGCGCGCTCGGCATCCGTTGGGCATGAGCCGCGACCTCGCCAGCGCGATCTACCGCGGCAGCGTGCGCCATCGCCGTTACGCGCCGCATCCGCATGCGTTCCGTTATCCCGTCGCCTACCTGTATCTCGACCTCGACGAGATCGACGCCGTGACGGCGCTGTCGCCGTTCTGGTCGAGCGGTCGTCGCAACCTCGCCGAGTTCCGCCGCAGCGACTACCACGGCGATGCCGCGGTCCCGCTCGCCGAGGCGGTGCGCGACACCGTGCACCAACGCAGCGGCCGCCGCCCCGAAGGACCGATCCGCCTGCTCGCCCATGCGCGCTACTTCGGCCACTGCTTCAACCCGGTGAGCTTCTATTACTGCTACGAACGCGACGGCGAGACGCTCGACTGCATCCTCGCCGAGATCACCAACACGCCCTGGAAGGAACGCCACGCCTATGTGCTGCCGGTACGCGCCGGCGAACGCCACGGCAGCGCCTGGCACTTCGGATTCGACAAGGACTTCCACGTTTCGCCCTTCCTGCCGATGCAGCGCCGCTACGACTGGCGCTTCCAAGCGCCCGGCGAGCAGTTGCGCGTGCACATGGACGTGAATCGCGACGACGGCCGCGACTTCGACGCCACCCTGGTGCTCGAGCGCGAACCGATCTCGCGCGCCGCGCTGCACCGGGTGTTATGGCGTTATCCGCTGATGACGACGCAGGTCGTCGCGGCCATCCACTGGCACGCCTTCATCATCTGGTGCAAACAAAACCCTGTGTACGATCACCCCGGACAATCCCAGGCCG
>CALMWD010000399.1 GCA_937873105.1 uncultured Rhodanobacteraceae bacterium | reverse complement strand
CGGCGTCGGTCATCGCGTAGCAGCCGATCGAGACGCAGGCGCCGTGCACCATCAGATACGACCCGGTGCGATCGTGCGCGCGGTCGAACGCGTTCGGATACCCGAGATCGAAACTCAGGTGGTAGCTGCTGTGCGGATTCAGTTGCTCGCCGCCGACGCGATAGATGCCTTCGGGCGCCTGGCCATCGCCTTCGCGCAGTTTCGGTCCGAGTTCGCCCGAGTACGTGCAGATCGGCCAGGTGTCGAGCAGCGCGTAGACACCGTTGCCGGTGCGCGCCCAGATCTCCAGTTCGCGCTCCTGCTTGTAGATGCGCAGGAACACCGGCGCACCCCAGTCCGAGCCGATCGCCCGCAGCCGCGCGCTCAGGTCGTCGCGCACGCGGCTTTCCGCTTGCACCGCACGACGCGAACTGGCGAGGCCGGTCTTCGCCAGCAGCGTCGCGCCGGTCACGGGCCAAAGAAAGAGCGCGAGGCTGGCCGCGGTCAGCAGCGTGAACCAGAAACCGCGCTGGCGCGAACGTGTCATGCGAGGAGCATATCGCGGGCCGCAGCCGCTATCCTTCGCCCCCGTTTTTCCGCTGGTGCGTTCCCGTGAGTTCAGTGTTTGACCCGGTGTTGCCGGGCGGTTCGCAGTTGCGCGCGTACTGGCGTGCGCCGGAAGGTTCGGCGCTGGCCCTGGCGCTGGTTCAGGCCGCGCGCCGACACGCGGGTCTGCTCGTCGCCGTGACGGCCGACACGCATGCGGCGCACGCGCTCGAAACCGAGTTGCAGGTGTTTGCGGGCGGCGCCTTGCCGGTGCTGCATCTGCCGGACTGGGAAACGCTGCCCTACGACGTGTTCTCGCCGCATTCGGAGATCGTCGCCTCGCGCATCGCGACCTTGTATCGATTGCCGTCGCTGAGCCGCGGCGTGCTCCTCGTGCCGGTGTCGACCTTGATGCAGCGGGTGACGCCGAAGCGCTGGCTGGCGGGCCAGAGCCTGGTCCTCAAGGTCGGCCAGAAGTTCGACCTGGAGCAGGAGAGGCGCCAGCTCGAGGCGGCCGGGTATCGGCATGTGCCACAGGTGTTCGAGCCGGGCGACTACGCCACCCGCGGCGCCCTGCTCGACCTGTATCCGGCCGGAGCCGATGCGCCCTACCGCATCGAGCTGCTCGACGACGAGATCGATTCGATCCGCACCTTCGATCCGGAAACCCAGCGCTCGCAGGACAAGGTCGAGCAGGTCTCGATGCTGCCGGCGCGCGAGTTCCCGCTTACCGACGCGGCGACCAAGGCCTTCAAGAACGAACTGCGCGAGCGCTTCGACATCGATCCGCGGCGCTCGCCGCTGTATCTCGACCTGCGCGAAGGCGCGGCGCCGGCCGGCATCGAGTCCTACCTGCCGCTGTTCTTCGAATCGCTCGACACGCTGTTCGACTACCTGGGCGGCACGCCGCTGTTCGCGCTGGCGCCGGGCGCGCTGGAGGCCGCCGAGCATGTCTGGACCCAGACCGGCGAGCGCCACGAGTCGCGGCGCCACGACATCGAGCGCCCGGTGCTGGCGCCGTCGGAACTGTTCCTGCCGCCACAGCAATTGCGCGAGGCCCTGAACCGCTTTCCGCGCATCGAGCTCGTGCCCGCCGGCAGCGACAAGGCGGCGATCGCGCTCGGCACCCAGCCGGCGCCGTCGTTGCCGATCGAACGCAAGCACGAGGACCCGGCCGCCGCCCTGCGCCAGTTCCTGCGCAGTTATCCGGGACGGGTACTGGTTGCGGCCGATTCGCCGGGTCGACGCGAAGCGCTGATCGACCTGCTCGCGAGTTTCGACCTGCGGCCGTTGACGGTCGGTTCCTGGCAGAGCTTCGTCGATGGCGATGCGCGTTTCGCGATCACCGTCGCCGCGCTCGACGATGGCCTGGCGCTCGACGAGCCGAAGCTCGCGTTGCTGACCGAGCGCCAGTTGTACGGCGAGCGCGTGCAGCAGGTGCGCCGCCGCAAGCGCGCCGGGCGCGATCCCGAGACCGTCATCCGCGACCTCGGCGAGCTCGCGATCGGCGCGCCGGTCGTGCACGAAGATCACGGCGTCGGTCGTTACCTCGGCCTGATGACGCTGGAAATCGGCGGCGAGACCGGCGAGTTCCTCGCGATCGAATACGCCAAGGGCGACAAGCTCTACGTGCCGGTCGCGAACCTGCACCTGGTCGGCCGCTACACCGGCAGCGCGCCGGAGAATGCGCCGCTGCATTCGCTCGGCGGCGAGGCCTGGGCCCGCGCCAAGCGCAAGGCGGCGGAGAAGGTACGCGACGCCGCCGCCGAACTGCTCGAGATCTATGCCAGGCGTGCGGCCAAGCCGGGCGTGGAGATCCATCTCGACGCCCCGGCCTACGCCCAGTTCGCGGAGAGTTTCCCGTTCGAGGAGACGCCCGACCAGGCCGCGGCCATCGAGGCGGTGATCGCCGACCTGGCGAAACCTTCGCCGATGGATCGGGTCGTCTGCGGCGACGTCGGTTTCGGCAAGACCGAAGTGGCCCTGCGCGCCGCCTTCGTCGTCGCCCAGGCCGGCAAGCAGGTCGCGGTGCTGGTGCCGACCACGCTGCTGGCGCAGCAGCACTACCAGAATTTCCGCGATCGTTTCGCCGACTGGCCGATCCGGGTCGAGGTGCTGTCGCGCTTCAAGTCCGCGAAGGAAACGAACGAGGCCCTGAAACTCGTCGCCGACGGCAAGATCGACGTGATCATCGGCACCCACAAGCTGCTCGCGCCCGAGGTGCGCTTCAAGGACCTCGGCCTCGTCATCGTCGACGAGGAGCAGCGCTTCGGCGTGCGCCACAAGGAGATGTTCCGCAAGCTGCGCGCCGAAGTGGACCTGCTGACGCTGACCGCGACGCCGATTCCGCGCACGCTGAACATGGCGATGGCCGGGCTGCGCGACCTCAGCATCATCGGCACGCCGCCGGCGCATCGTGTCGCCGTGCAGACCTTCGTGACGGTCTGGGACAACGCCTTGTTGCGCGAGGCCTTCCAGCGCGAACTGGCGCGTGGCGGCCAGATCTACTTCCTGCACAACGAGGTCGAGAGCATCCAGAAGATGGCCGCGACCCTGGCCGAACTGGTGCCCGAGGCGCGCATTCGCGTCGCCCACGGGCAGATGGCCGAGAAGGACCTGGAACAGGTCATGCTCGACTTCTACCGCCAGCGCTTCAACGTGCTGCTGTGCACGACCATCATCGAGTCCGGCATCGACGTGCCGAGCGCGAACACCATCATCATCCACCGCGCCGACAAGTTCGGCCTGAGCCAGCTGCACCAGCTGCGCGGCCGCGTCGGACGTTCGCACCACCGCGCCTATGCCTACCTGATCACCCCGGAGCGCAAGGCGATGACCGCCGACGCCGAGAAGCGCCTGGACGCGATCGCCTCGCTCGACGAACTGGGTGCAGGCTTCGCCTTGTCCACGCACGATCTGGAGATCCGCGGCGCCGGCGAACTGCTCGGCGAGGAGCAGAGCGGCCAGATCAGCGAGGTCGGCTTCACGCTGTACACCGAGATGCTGGAGCGCGCGGTCGCCGGCCTGAAGTCCGGCAAGGTGGTGGATCTCGAGAATCCGCATGCGGATCGCGTCGACGTCGAGCTGCGCGTGCCGGCGCTGATCCCCGACGACTACCTGCCCGACGTGCACGAGCGACTGACCCTTTACAAGCGCATCAGCATGGCCCGCGACGACGAGGCCCTGCGCGACCTGCAGGTCGAGATGATCGACCGCTTCGGCCTGTTGCAGGCGCAGGCGCAATCGCTGTTCGCGGTCGCGAAGATCAAGCTGGTCGCCGACCAGCTCGGCATCCGCAAGCTCGACGTCGACCGCGCCGGCGGGCGCATCCATTTCCGCCCCAAGCCGAATGTCGAGCCGATCGCCATCATCAAGCTGATGCAGGCCCAGCCCAAGGTCTACGCGCTCGACGGCCAGGACAAGCTGCGCTTCCGCCAGGAACTGCCGGAGCCGGCGCAACGCATCGAGTTCGTGCAGAAGCTGCTGGAGCGCCTGTCCGGTCGTTGAAGCACCGTAGGAGCGCCGCGTGCGGCGCGATGTTCTTGTCAGAGCACCCGCAGCAGGTCGCGCGGATGCTCGGCGTGCAGGTCGGCCCGGGCGAGTTCGGCGGCGTCGCCGAAACCCCAGCGCACGCCGACCGAGCGCATGCGGTGGTGGCGGGCGCCGTCGATGTCCATGTGGCGATCGCCGATCATCACGCATTCCTCCGCATGCAGGGCGAGCCGCGCCAGGGCTTCGCCGATCAGCTCGGGCTTGTGGCTGATGCGGCCGTCGACGGTGGCGCCGACGATGGTCTCGAAGCGATCGGCGAAGTCGAAGCCGGATACGATCTTGCGCGCATGCGGCTCGTTCTTGGCGGTGACGACGGCGATGCGGTGGCCGCGTTCCGACAAGGCATGGATGGCGTCGGCGATGCCCTCGTACAGGCTGTGCTCGGCATAACCGATGTCTTCGAAGCGCTCGCGGTAATACTCGACGGCGCGCTCGACGCGGACCGCGTCGCCGAGCATCGGCGCGAAGCTGTCGCGCAAGGGCGGGCCGATCCAGCGGCGCAGCTCGTCGTCGCCGGGCACCGGCTCGCCGAGGCGTTCGAATGCGTAGGCGACGCAGCGGGTGATGCCGACCGCGGAGTCGATCAGGGTGCCGTCGAGATCGAAGAACAGGGTCGGCTTCATCTCAGGCCCGCGGCTTGCGCAGTTCGACCGCGATGAAGCCGGCCATGGCCGCGAGGAACAGGCCGACCGCGGTCCACAGCGCGAAGTCGATCCAGTAGCCGGCACCCAGTTCCACCTCGCCGCCGGCCCGCGTCGCGAGCCAGATGCGCAGCAGGCTGATCGGCATCACGAACAGGGTCGCGGCCAGCGACGTGAGCGCCCCGTGCAGCAGGCCGTCGCGGCGGGCGAGGGCCCCGGCGATGGCGCCGCCGCCGATGTCGGCCAAGGCCGACACCACGCGAAGCGCGAAGGCCAGGACCGCGAAATGCGAGGGATCGACCAGGCCGAACAGCAGGCCGCTGCCGAAGCTCATCGCCAGGGCCAGCGCGATGTTGAATCCGGCCCCGGCGAGCAGGGCGCGCCAGACCAGCGGGCCGCTCACGAGGCGCGCGCCTTCAGCGCCGCAACGGCCGGCAGTTCCTTGCCTTCGAGGAACTCGAGGAAGGCGCCGCCGCCGGTGGAGATGTAGCCGACCTGGTCGACCACGCCGTATTTGTCGATGGCCGCCAGCGTATCGCCGCCGCCGGCGATCGAGAACGCATCGGACGCCGCGATGGCCCTGGCCAGGGCCTCGGTGCCGTGGCCGAAGGCGTCGAACTCGAACACGCCGACCGGGCCGTTCCAGACCACGGTGCCGACCTTCATGATGCGTTCGGCATAGGCCTTCGCGGTGTCCGGGCCGATGTCGAGGATCATGTCCCCGGCCTCGACCTCGGCCACGCGCTTCACCGTTGCCGGCGCATCGGCCTTGAACTCGGGCGCGACCACGACGTCGACCGGCAGCGGGATCTCGGCGCCGCGCGCCTTGGCATCGGCCATGATCTGCCTGGCCGTATCGATCAGGTCGGCCTCGTACAGCGACTGGCCGACCGGATACCCGCTGGCGGCGAGGAAGGTGTTGGCGATGCCGCCGCCGACGATGAGCTGGTCGACCTTGCCGATCAGGCTCGACAGCAGTTCCAGCTTGGTCGACACCTTGGAGCCCGCGACGATGGCGAGCAGCGGCCGCGCCGGGTGCTCCAGCGCCTTGGCCAGGGCGTCGAGTTCGGCTGTCAGCAGCGGGCCGGCGCAGGCAGTGCGGGCGAAGCGGATCGCGCCGTGGGTCGAGGCCTGGGCGCGATGCGCGGTGCCGAACGCGTCCATCACGTAGACGTCGCAGAGCGCCGCGTACTTGCGCGACAGGGCGTCGTCGTCCTTGCCCTCGCCGACGTTCATTCGGCAGTTCTCGAGCAGCACGATCTGGCCGGGGCTCACCGCCACGCCGTCGACCCAGTCGCGCACCAGCGGCACGTCCATGCCCAGCAGCTCGGACAATCGCTTCGCCACCGGCGCCA
Organism: uncultured Rhodanobacteraceae bacterium; assembly: GCA_937873105.1. Lineage (GTDB taxonomy): Bacteria > Pseudomonadota > Gammaproteobacteria > Xanthomonadales > Ahniellaceae > JADKHK01. Next base: position 6,435 of record CALMWD010000399.1, on the reverse strand, counting down.
GCGAATCGGCCTCGCTCCACTGGCCTTCCTTGGGACGGCCGAGGTGGGACATGACCATGACCGCGGCGCCCTTCTTCAGCGCCAGCTTCAGGGTCGGGATGGATGCGACGATGCGCTGGTCCGAGGTCACGCGACCGTCCTCGACCGGCACGTTCAGGTCCTGGCGAATCAGCACGCGCTGACCGGCGACATCGAGATCGGCGAGGCGAAGCACGGACATGGCACACTCCGGAAACATTGGAAGGCGCGCATTACAACCGCAAGCCTGCGGCACTGCAACGAAAAATCCGGGCGAAGCCGGGACTTGACCCGGATCAAAACCCGCCCGGCGGCAAGGGCGTAGGCTTGCGGCCACTTAGGGAGCTTCCCGTGTCCGTCATCCCCGTCTTCGATCGCGAACTGCTGCGCCGCTACGATGGCCCCGGTCCGCGCTACACCTCGTATCCCACCGCGCCGCATTTCGACGCGCGCTTCGGCGAGGCCGACTACCGTCGCCACGCCCGCGCCAGCAACGACGATCCGGTGCCGAGCCCGCTGTCGGCCTACGTGCACGTGCCGTTCTGCCACAGCGCCTGCTACTACTGCGGCTGCACCCGCATCATCGCGCGCAATCCGGCGCGCGGGCGCGAATACATCGAACGCCTGGCGATCGAGATCGACCTCCAGGTCCGGCTGTTCGACCGCGACCGCCTGCTCACGCAGATCCATTTCGGCGGCGGCACGCCGAACTTCCTCGGCGCCGAGGGCATCCTCGCGATCATGGCCAAGCTGGAATCGGCCTTCAGCTTCGACCCCGACCCGAGCCGCGAATTCTCGGTGGAACTCGACCCGCGCCACGGCGACGCCCAGATGGTCGCCGACATCGCCGCCGCCGGCGTCAACCGCATCAGCCTCGGCATCCAGGACTTCGATCCCGAGGTGCAGAAGGCGGTGAACCGCATCCAGTCGGTGGCGCAGACCGCCGAGCTGATCGAGGCGGCGCGCGCGAACGGCATGCGTTCGGTCAACGTCGACCTGATCTACGGCCTGCCCAAGCAGAACGAAACCGCCTTCGCGCAGACGCTGGACACCGTGATCGGCATGCGCCCCGACCGCATTGCCGCCTACAGCTACGCGCACCTGCCGAGCCACTTCAAGGCGCAGAACCAGATCCGGGTCGAGGACCTGCCCAGCGCCGAGGACAAGCTCGGCCTGCTCGCGCTGGCCATCGACAAGCTGACCGGCGCCGGCTACGTCTACATCGGCATGGACCATTTCGCCCTGCCCGACGACGAACTGGTGCGCGCCCAGGAGCGCGGCGGGCTGCATCGCAACTTCCAGGGCTACTCGACCCGGGCCGAATGCGACCTGGTCGGCCTCGGCATGAGCTCGATCGGCAAGGTCGGCAACGCCTACGTGCAGAACGCCAAGGAGCTGCCGGCGTACTACACGGCCCTGCTGTCGGGCCACCTCCCGATCGTTCGCGGCTACGAGCTGACGGCCCAGGATCGCATCATCGCCGACGCCATCCAGAGCCTGATGTGCCACTGCAAACTGGAAAAAAATGCCTTCGGCCGGCGCCATGACCTCGTCTTCGACGAGTATTTCGCGGCAGAATTGGGACGTCTTGCACCACTGGCCGCCGATGGACTCGTCAACCTCAAGCCCGATTGCATCGAAATCACCCCGCGCGGCCGATTGCTCATGCGCGTCGTCGCGATGTGTTTCGACCGCCACCTGCACAAGGCGCAGGTCATTCCGCACAAGTATTCGCGCGTGGTGTAAGCCATGAGCCCGCAGGGCGGCGTCCTGCGCTGGCCGAGCCCGCAGGACCAGGGCGATGGCGACATCCAGCGCTTCTGCACCACCTGCGCCTTCGGCCGCGTCTGCCTGACCGACGGCTACGACAAGCGCGCGCTGGAAGACCTGCACTGCCTGGTCGAACACACCGCGCCCATGCATGCCGGCGAGGAAGTGTTCCGCCACGGCGAGCCGTTCGCGGCGATCTACGCGGTGCGCGCCGGCATGGTCAAGACCCGGCGCATCGACGAGCAGGGGCGCGAGCAGATCCTCGGTTTCTTCCTGCCCGGCGAACTGATCGGCCTGAACGGGCTGTACACCGCGCGGTATCCCTGCGACGCGGTCGCGCTCGACACGGTCACCCTGTGCCGATTCTCGTTCCCGCAGCTGAGCGTGCTGGCGACGCGCCTGCCCGGCATCCAGGAAACCCTGTTCCGGCTGATGAGCAAGGACATCGTCAACGCCGCCCTGCTCGGGGGCGACTACAGCGCCGACGAACGCCTCGCCGCCTTCCTGCTCAACCTGTCCGATCGCTTCGCGGAGCGGGGTTATTCGGCCACCCGGCTGCACCTGATGATGCCGCGCTCGGACATCGCCAACTACCTGCGCCTCGCCCCGGAAACCGTCAGCCGCGTGCTGCGCCGCTTCCAGGACGATGGCCTGATCGAGGTTGACAAGCGCGAAGTGCATCTGCGTTCGCCGGAGCGGCTGAAGCATCTGGCGCGTTGCGTGCTGCAGCAGTAGCCGGCGGATCGCGATTGTCTGACCTCGATCAGGGCGGAGCGGTCGCGCCGCGACGAGCATGACCATCAACTTGCAGGAGAAGTGTCATGAGTCAAACACGACGGTTGTGGTGGGGATTGGGGGCCTTGCTGGTCGCCTCCTTCTCCGTGTTGCTGTACATGGGCGGCGAGATCCATCGCGCCGCGCCGCCCATGCCCGAGGCGGTCGTCGCCGACAACGGCGAGACCGTGTTCACGCGCGCCGACATCGAGACCGGCCGCACCGTTTGGCAGAGCTTCGGCGGCCAGCAGCTCGGCTCGATCTGGGGCCATGGCGCCCTGGTCGCGCCGGACTGGAGCGCCGACTGGCTGCATCGCGAAGCGGTGGCCTGGCTCGACCTGCGGGCGCAGCAGGCGTACGGCAAGCCCTATGCCGAACTCGGCGCGGGCGATCGGGCTCGGCTCGAAGCCGAACTGAAGCCGGACATCCGCCGCAATACCTGGGACGGGAACGCGAAGACGATCACCGTGCCGGCCGAACGCGCGCAGGCCATCGCCGAGGTGCAGTCGCACTACGTCAGCCTGTTCGGCGACGCCGCCGACACCGCCGCGTTGCGCGAAACCTACGCGATGAAGAACAACACGGTCGACACGCCGGAGCACCGTCGCCAGCTCGCCGCATTCTTCTTCTGGACCTCGTGGGCCGCGGTCACCGAACGCACGCCGGGCGAAGCCTCGTACACGAACAACTGGCCGTACGAGCCGCTGGTCGGCAACGCGCCGACGTCGAGCAACTTCATGTGGACGGTGTTCAGCGTGCTCTTCCTGATCGCCGGCATCGGACTGCTCGGCTGGCACTACGCCGTCTACCACGGCAAGGACAAGGCGCCGCCGCCGCCGGCCACCGACCCGCTGCGCAGCCTGGTGCTGACGCCGTCGATGAAGGCCACGGCCAAGTATTTCTGGGTCGTGCTGGCGCTGTTCCTGGTGCAGATCTTCCTCGGCGCGACCACCGCGCACTACCAGGTCGAAGGCCAGGAGTTCTACGGGATCCAGCTGGCCGAGTACCTGCCGTATTCGCTCACGCGCAGCTGGCACACGCAGCTGGCGGTGCTGTGGATCGCCACGGCCTGGCTCGGCACCGGCTTGTTCATCGCGCCGGCGATCTCCGGGCATGAACCGAAGTTCCAGCGCGCCGGCGTCAACTTCCTGTTCGTCTGCCTGCTGATCATCGTCGTCGGCGCCTTCGTCGGCCAATGGTTCGCGGTGATGCAGAAGATGGGCCTGGCCCACAACTTCTGGTTCGGTCACCAGGGCTGGGAGTACGTCGACATCGGCCGCTTCTGGCAGATCTTCCTGTTCGTCGGCCTGATGCTGTGGCTGGCGCTGATGGGCCGCGCCCTGTGGCCGGCGCTGAAGCGCCGCGACGAGATGAGCTCGATCGTCGGCCTGCAGTTCCTGTCCACGGTGGCCATCGGCCTGTTCTACGCAGCCGGCCTGATGTGGGGCGAACACACGCACATCTCGGACGTCGAGTACTGGCGCTGGTGGGTCGTGCACCTGTGGGTGGAAGGCTTCTTCGAGGTGTTCGCGGTCGCGGTGATGAGCTTCCTGTTCGTCAAGCTCGGCCTGGTGCGCGGCAGCTCGGCGACGGCGAACGTGCTGTTCGCGACCATCATTTTCCTCTCGGGCGGCGTGCTCGGCACGTTCCATCACCTCTACTTCACCGGCACGACGACGGGCGTGGTCGCGCTCGGCGCCTCGTTCTCGGCCCTGGAAGTGGTGCCGCTGGCCTTCATCGGCATCGAAGCCTACGAGACCTACATGCACAGCCAGGCGACGCCGTGGATGGCGCGTTACCGCTGGCCGATCATGTTCTTCATCGCGGTCTCGTTCTGGAACCTGGTCGGTGCCGGCCTGTTCGGCTTCCTGATCAACACGCCGCTGGCGCTGTACTACATGCAGGGCCTGAACCTGACGCCGCTGCATGGCCACACCGCGCTGTTCGGCGTGTACGGCATGCTCGGCATCGGCCTGATGCTGTTCTCGATCCGCTGCCTGAAGCCGGACGCGATCTGGAACGAAGGCCGCCTGCGCGCCAGCTTCTGGACGCTGAACATCGGCCTGAGCCTGATGGCCCTGCTGACCCTGCTGCCGATGGGCCTGCTGCAGCTCAATGCCGCGCTCGAGAACGGTTACTGGTATGCGCGTTCGGCGGAGTTCATGGGCAAGCCGATCTTCGACCTGCTGGTCTGGCTGCGCGTGCCGGGCGACACGATCTTCTCGGTCGGCGCGCTGATCCTGGCCTGGTTCGTGTTCCGCCTCTGGGTGGCGCCGCGCAATGCGCCGCTTGCGATCGAAGACGGCGAAGCCGCACGCAGCTGAGTTGTCGTTCTCCACACGGGGCCGGTACGCTGCCGCGTCCGGCCCCGCTTCTTTTGATGGATTCCGCATGATCGCCTATTACCCGCAGATCAAGGCCGTGCACGTGCACGCCATCGGCCTGAGCTTCGCGATCTTCTTCCTGCGCGGCCTTCTGATGCTGGCCCGCTCCAGGTTCACCAACCACGCGGCATTGCGCTACACCAGCTACACGGTGGACACCGTGCTGCTGACCGCGGCGCTGATGCTGGCGACGATGCTGCACCAGTACCCGTTCGTGCACCACTGGCTGACCGCCAAGGTGTTGCTGCTGGTTGCCTACATCGTGCTCGGCGTGCTCGCGCTGAAGCGCGCGAAGACGCGCCAGGCCCAGATCCTCGCCTTCGTCGCCGCCTGCCTGACCTTCGCGATGATGTTCGCCATCGCCCGCGCCCACCACTGGGCGGGACCGTTCGCTTCCCTGTTCCGCTGACGGCTTGCATCGCGCGGCGCGATTGCGCAGGCTAGCCGCATGTCCTTCGAACTTGCCGACAACCATGTGCTGACCGGGCTGGCCGTTGCGCTCGGCGTCGGCCTGCTGATCGGCATCGAGCGCGAACAGCGCAAGGGTGCGGATCCCGCGCACATCGTCGCCGGTGTGCGCACCTTCGTGCTGATCTCGCTCGCGGGCGCGGTCGGCACCTTGCTGGGCACCGCGTTGACCGCGGTCGGCGCCGCCTTCGTGGGTCTGTCAGCGCTGGCGAGTTATCACCGCTCGCGCGAGATCGACCCGGGCCTGACCACCGAAATCGCGATGTTCGTGGCCTTCCTGCTCGGCGTGCTGGCCATGCACCAGCGCGAGCTGGCGGGTGGGCTGGGGGTGGGCGTGGCCCTGATCCTGGCGCTGAAGTCGCGCCTGCACGCGTTCACGCGCGAAGTGCTGACGCCGCAGGAACTGCATGACGGCCTGCTGCTGATCGCCTCGGCCCTGATCGTGCTGCCGCTGCTGCCGGACCGCGCCGTCGACCCCTGGCATGTGTTCAATCCGTACAAGTTGTGGCGCCTGGTCGTGCTGGTCATGGCCATCAATGCGCTGGGCTACGTCGCCCAGCGCGCGCTCGGCACCCGGCTCGGCCTGCCGCTGTCGGGCTTCGCCGGCGGCTTCGTGTCCGCCACTGCGACCATCGGCGCCATGGGCAGCCGCGCCAAACAGCACCCGGAGCATCGCCCGTCCTGCGTCGCCGCGAGCACGCTCGCGAACGTGGCCACGATCCTGCAGCTGGCCCTGGTGCTGGGCGCCTTGTCGCCGGAACTGCTGCGGACGCTCGCCCTGCCCCTGGCCGCCGCCGGCCTGACGGCGATGGTCTCCGCCGGGTTTTCGGGCTTCGCGGCCTGGCGCGACGGGCGCGAGGAAACACCGGCGCTGAAGGGCCGCCCCTTCCAGCCCACCCATGCCCTGGTCTTCGTCGCCTTGGTGTCGGGCATCCTTTTCCTTGCCGCGGTGCTGGCGCATTGGTTCGGCGACGCCGGCGCGCTGGCCGCGGCGGGTGCGGCCGGATTCGCCGATGCCCAC
>CALMWD010000398.1 GCA_937873105.1 uncultured Rhodanobacteraceae bacterium | reverse complement strand
CTGTTCGCGTGCGGGGCGAAGATCAGCATGCAGTCGTCGGCGCGACGCTGCAGGCCGGCGACCGCGTGCTTCAGCGTCTCGGCCGGCGCGTCCGGCGTGCAGGCGAAGATGTTGCGGCCTTCGCTGTCGAGCACGCTGACGTGGATGTGGGTGCCGCTGCCGGCCTGTTCGACGAAGGGCTTGGCCATGAAGGTCGCGAGCAGGCCCTGTTGCCCGGCCACGGCCTTGATCGCGCGCTTGAGCATGATCGCGTCGTCGCAGGCCTGCACCGTGTCGGCGCGATGCTTGAGGTTGATCTCGAACTGGCCGGGCGCGTATTCGGCGACCGCGGTGTCGGCGGGAATGCGCTGCGCGCGGCAGGCGGCGTCGATGGCGTCGGTGAAGCCCTGGTAATCGTCCAGGTCGGTCATCGAATAGACCTGGGTGGTGCGATTGCGCCGGCGCGTGGCCGGATTGATCGAGGTCTGCGGGAAGCCGTCCCCGGTGAGGTCCGAGTCGAGCAGGTAGAACTCCAGCTCGACTGCGACCACCGGCGTCAGTCCGCGATCCTTGAAGCGCTTGACCACGCGCTTCAGCACCTCGCGCGGGTTCGGCTCGAACAGCTTGCCGTTCGCGTCTTCCATCTGGATCAGGGCCTGCGCCATCGGCTTGCTCGCCCACGGCACCGGGCGCAGCGTGCCCGGAATCGGTCGGCAGATGCGGTCTTCGTCGCCGATGTCGTAACCGAGGCCGGTTTCCTCGACGGTGTTGCCGGTGATGTCGGTGCCGAGCAGGGACATCGGCAGGCAGACGCCGTTCTGGTAGGCCTTGCCGAGGGCATCGCGGGTGATGCGCTTGCCGCGCAGCAGCCCGTTCTGGTCCGGCAGCAGCAGGTCGATCTGCTCGCAGCCGTGGATCTGGTCGAGGGTGGCTTCGTCTTCGTCGTTCATCACGTTCGGCTGCATGGCACGGCCCCTGAAGGTCGGCGGATGCTAGCCGGAAATCGTGCGGCCGTAAAAAATACTCAACGTTTCGAGTCATTCCTTCTCCCCGCGCCAGCGGGGAGAAGGTGCCCGAAGGGCGGATGAGGGGCCGCGACAGCGCGGGTGAAAGCGCCCCTCATCCGGCTTCGCCACCTTCTCCCCGCTGGCGCGGGGAGAAGGAAGATGAACCCGCTGTTGAAAAAGTCAAACGCCGCGGCTAGGGTTCGGCATCCCTACGCAAGACCTGCGCATGCGCCCACGCCCGCTCGTTGGACTGCCCTCGGACCGCCGGATGCTCGGTCTGCACCCGACCCAGACGGTCGGCGAGAAATACGTTCGTGCCGTCCTCGATGGCGCCGGCTGCCTGCCCCTGCTGATCCCCTCGCTCGAACCGGCGACCGACCTGCGCGCCACGCTGGCCGAACTCGACGGGCTGCTGCTCACCGGCGCCTACAGCAACATCGAACCGCATCGGTACAGCGAGGAGCCGAGCTGGGAAGGCAACCTGCACGATCCGGTGCGCGATGCGAACACGCTCAGCATCGTGCCGCTGGCGATCGAACTGAAGATTCCGGTGCTCGCGGTCTGTCGCGGCCTGCAGGAAGTGAATGTGGCGCTCGGCGGCACCCTCCACCAGAAGGTGCACGAGACGCCCGGCTTCCACGACCATCGCGAAGACAAGGACGCACCGCTGGACGTGCAATACGGCCCGGCGCATCCGATCGATCTGGCGCCCGGCGGCTTGCTGGCGCGCATCGCCGGCGGCGAGGTCGCGACGGTGAACTCGCTGCATGGCCAGGGCATCAACAAGCTTGCGCCGGGATGCGTGGTCGAGGCGCGCGCCCGCGACGGCCTGATCGAGGCCATTCGCCTCGACGCGCCCGAGCCATTCCTGCTGGCCGTGCAATGGCACCCGGAATGGAAGGTTCGCGAGAACCCGTTCTATCTGGGCATCTTCCAGGCCTTCGCGGCCGCATGTCGCGAACGCGCCGCTACACGGAACTGATCCCATGGCGAAGAAACGATCCGAAGCGAAACAGGCGCAGCGCGCCGCCGAGGCCGAGAACAGCGAAAGCTCGCTCAAGCGCTGGCTCAAGGAGCGCCGCATCACCGAAGTGGAATGCCTGGTGCCGGACATCACCGGCAACGCCCGCGGCAAGATCATCCCGGCCGCGAAGTTCTCGCACGACTACGGCACGCGCCTGCCCGAGGGCATCTTCGCGACGACGGTGACCGGCGAGTATCCGGACGACTATTACGAACTGGTCAGCGCCGCCGATTCCGACATGGTGCTGCGCCCCGATGCCGACACCGTGCGCATGGTGCCCTGGGCGACCGCACCCACGGCCCAGGTCATCCACGACTGCTACACCAAGGACGGCCGGCCGCACGAACTGGCCCCGCGCAACGTGTTGCGGCGCGTGCTCGCCCTGTACGAGTCGATCGGCCTGCAGCCCGTAGTCGCGCCCGAGCTCGAATTCTTCCTGGTGCAGAAGAACACCGATCCGGACTTTCCGCTGGCGCCGCCGGCCGGGCGTTCCGGTCGCCCGGAAACGGCGCGCCAGTCGTATTCGATCGACGCCGTCAACGAGTTCGACCCGATCCTCGACGACATGTACGACTACGCCGAGGCGATGGAGCTCGATGTCGACACCCTGATCCACGAATCCGGCGCGGCCCAGCTCGAGGTGAACTTCCAGCACGGCCATCCGATGTCGCTGGCCGACCAGGTGCTGCTGTTCAAGCGCACCATGCGCGAATGCGCGTTGCGCCACGGCATCTACGCGACCTTCCTGGCCAAGCCGATGGAGAACGAGCCGGGCAGTTCGATGCACATCCACCAGTCGATGATCGACGTGAAGACCGGTCGCAACGTCTTCGCGAACGCCAAGAACGGCAAGCACAGCGAACTGTTCATGCATTACCTCGGCGGTCTGCAGAAATACGTGCCGATGGCGATGGCCTTCTTCGGCCCGAACGTGAACTCGTATCGCCGCCTCGCGCTCGGCGAAGTTGCGCCGATCAACGTGCAATGGGGCTACGACAACCGCACCTGCGGCCTGCGCGTGCCGATCGATTCGCCCGAGAACACCCGCGTCGAAAGCCGCTTCGCCGGCTCGGACGCGAATCCCTACCTGGCGATGGCGGCGACCCTCGCCTGCGGCTGGCTCGGCATCAAGGAGAAGCTGATGCCGACCGAACCGATCACCGGCAGCGCCCAGGACAAGGGGTACGAGTTGCCGCGCTCGCTCGAGGCCGCGCTCGCCTCGCTGCGCGACTGCGACGAACTGCACGCGTTGCTCGGCAAGCGCTTCGTCACCGCCTACATCTCGGTGAAGCAGAAGGAATACGAGACCTTCTTCCGCGTCATCAGCTCGTGGGAACGCGAGTTCCTGCTGCTCAATGTCTGAATTTGCCCATCGTCGTCGCCGTCGGCTCCGCTGCGCTTGAGCCGACCTACATTCGAACAACATGAGATCGCCATGGACACCAACCGCCTCCAGAACCTGCAGCAGCTCGATGCCGCGTATCACCTGCATCCGTTCAACGACAACGCCGCGCTCGCGAAGCGCGGCACGCGCATCCTGACCAAGGGCGAGGGCTGCTACGTCTGGGACGCCGAGGGCAACCAGCTGCTCGACGCCTTCGCGGGGCTGTGGTGCGTGAACGTCGGCTACGGCCGCAAGGAGCTCGGCGCCGTCGCCGCGAAGCAGATGGAGGAGCTGGCCTACTACAACAGCTTCTTCATGTGCACCACCGAGCCGACGGTCCGCCTCGCCGCCAAGCTCGCCGAACTCTGCCCCGGCGATCTGAACCACGCCTTCTTCACCAACTCCGGTTCGGAAGCCAACGACACCATCCTGCGCATGGTCCGCCACTTCTGGGCGGTTCAGGACCAGCCGCAGAAGAACATTGTCATCGGTCGCCACAACGGCTACCACGGCAGCACCGTCGCCGGCGCCAGCCTCGGCGGCATGAAGGGCATGCACAAGCAGGGCGGCCTGCCGATCCCGGACATCCACCACATCGACGAGCCGTTATGGTTCATCGACGGCGGCGACCTGTCGCCCGAGGAATACGGTCTGGTCGCGGCGCGGCGCCTGGAAGCCAAGATCCTCGAACTCGGCCCGGAGCGCGTGGCGGCCTTCATCGGCGAGCCGATCATGGGTGCGATCGGCGTCTACATCCCGCCGATGACGTACTGGCCCGAGATCGAGCGCATCTGCCGCAAGTACGACGTGCTGCTGATCGCCGACGAGGTGATCTGCGGTTTCGGTCGTACCGGCGAATGGTTCGGCCAGCAGTACTTCGGCTTCCGGGCCGACATCATGCCGATCGCCAAGGGCCTGAGTTCGGGCTACATCCCGATCGGCGCGGTGATGTTCAACGACCGCGTCGCCCAGGTGCTGGCCGAGAAGGGCGGCGAACTGGCGCACGGCTACACCTACTCCGGCCATCCGGTCTGCGCCGCGGTGGCGCTCGAGAACATCCGCCTGCTGCAGGAGGAGAAGATCGTCGAGACCGCCCAGCGCGAGATCGCGCCCTACCTGGCGCAGCGCTGGGCCGAGCTCGGCACGCATCCCCTGGTCGGCGAGGCGCGCATCGCCGGCCTCGTGGGCGCCCTGGAACTGGTGCCCGAGAAGCCGCAGCGCAAGTTCTTCGCCGAACGCGGCAAGGTCGGCGTGATGTGCCGCGATTTCGCGCTGAAGCAGGGCCTGATCCTGCGCGCGACCTACGACTCGATGCTGCTGTCGCCGCCGCTGGTGCTGAGCCGCGCGCAGGTCGACGAACTGTTCGAAAAGGCCTGGAAGGCGCTGAATCTCACGGCAAGGGAACTGGGCATGGCGACCGCGGCCTGAACCCGGCGCCTGTGTATCATCGGACCGGCCCGACACCGGTCGCTCACTTGGAGGAATGGCAGATGAAGAAGCATTGGCTCGGCATCCTGATCGCCGGCGCGCTCGCCGGCTGCGGCGGCGGCGACAAGGCGGCCGACAGCACCGCATCGACGGCTGCGCCCGCGGCGCCGGCCGAGGAGGAGAAGGTCCTCAACATCTACAACTGGTCCGACTACATCGCCGAGGACACCATCAAGAAGTTCGAGGAGC
>CALMWD010000397.1 GCA_937873105.1 uncultured Rhodanobacteraceae bacterium | reverse complement strand
ACAGGTGCAACATGCGCAAGGAATACGATTTCTCCAAGGCCAAGAAGAATCCCTACGCTTCCCAGCTCAAGAAGCAAATCACCATTCGGCTGGACGGTGACGCGATCGACTACTTCAAGTCGATCTCGGAGAAGGTGGGAATTCCTTATCAGAGCCTGATCAATCTCTATTTGCGCGATTGTGTGGCGGAGAATCGCACGCTCAACCTGTCGTGGAAGTAGGCGTCGATCGTTCTTCCAAGCCGGTGTCGCTTCGCGGCTCCGCTTAGCCCAGGTGTCGTGCCACGTGTTCAAGGAGCTTGCTAACTGGATTGCGCGGAAGTGGAGGGAACGCGCCGAGGCCGTGATGTTCGAGCGCGAAGTTGTTGTGCGCTTCGATGACGATGGCGTCAGCGCGACCTACCCTGACGGAACCGTCCAGTCGATTTCCTGGCACGAGATCAACTGCATTGCCATCGAAACCAATGACAGCGGGCCTTGGGGCGCGGACGTGTGGTGGCTGCTTGAGGGCTCGGACAAGCGTTGCGTTTACCCGCAGGGCGCGACCGGTGACCCAGAGGCGCCGGCCGAGTACCCGCGGCGCCTGCCCGAATTCCGCGACCGGGCCGTCATCGAGGCAATGGGGTGTACTTCAAATGCGCGGTTTGTTTGTTGGGAGCGACGGCGTGTGGCTTGACCAATCATTCAAGCCCGGCAAGTCGCGTTAGAGCGCCGGCGCCCAATTCAACCGCCCATCGAACACCGTCTGCGTGCAGCCGCCGACCCGGACGCTGCCGTCGGGGTCGATGCGGATGCGGCTTCGGGCAATTTCTCGACATGCATCTGGACGCCACTGGATCCAGTCACATCCGCCTCACGAGCGCTCTGGGAAGTTGCGGCGGTCGACAACGTGCTGGAGCCGAATTGAAATGAAAAAGTCTGCAGTTCTGCTGGTGGCGGCACTCGCCAATGTGCTCTTCCTCCAGGCGGCTTTGGCAGAGGATGCAAAGCCGGCCCTGGTGCCCTTGCCCTCGGTCGACGACTTCACGAGGGGCGAGGATGGCTGGGGTTTCGGGCTCGGTCTCGGCGTGGAATACGAGTCGGCCTATGAAGGGGCGGACGAGTTCGGTTTCGAAATCAATCCGGCCGGTGCGGCGCAGTGGCGCAGGGGCGATGATGTTTTCTACTGGGCGGGCGAGGCACTGGGTTGGCGCGGGCTGCGTTCCGACTCGTGGCTGTTCGAGGCCGCCGTGGCCCTCGATGAAGGACGTGAAGAAGGCGATTCCGACGATGGCCGCCTGGATGGATTGGGCGATGCCGACGAGGGCTTTGAAGTCGTGCTGCAAGCGCGACGTGCGCTCGATGCCGATTGGCGATACTGGCTGGATGGTCGCGTGGTCACCGGTGACAGCGGCAACCTCGGCTTGTTCGGGGTGGGGCGCCGCTTCGGCGACCGGATCGACGGAACCGGTTCCGATCTTGCCCTCGTTGCCGTCTATCACGACAGCGATCGTGCGATGAGGGATTTTGGAATCGATGCGGGGCAGTCCGCTGCATCGGGACTGGACGAGACCGCCCTGAGCGGAGGCTTTCGATCGATCGGCTTGAATTACAACTACCGCAAATACGTCGACGAAAATTGGCAGGTCTTCGGAGAGGCGCTGCTGGAGCGTTACGGCAGCGACGTCGCGGATAGCCCGATCACGCGCAAGAACTTTGAAGCCGAAGTGGGTATCGGATTCATCTACGTGTTCTAGTGCGGCGGCCTGATCATCCCCGCATCCAGTTCAACCGCCCATCGAACACCGTCTGCGTGCAGCCGCCGACCCGGACGCTGCCGTCGGGGTCGATGCGGATGCGGAGTTTGGCGTCGCGGCCGATTTCGCGGCCCTGGCTGACGCGGTAGCCGCGGGCGAGCGGGCCGTGCGGTTCGGCGTGGGCGATGTAGGCGGCGATCAGGCCGTTGGCGGCGCCGGAGGCGGGGTCTTCGAGGATGCCGACGCCGCAGGGGAAGGCGCGCACCGCGACATCGAAGTCGCCGCTCGCGCTGCGCGCGAAGGCACAGAGACCGAGCGTGTCGGTGGCGCGGGCGAGCGAGCCGATGGCGGTGTGGTCCGGGCGCCAGGCGCGCAGTTCGGCCTCGTCGGCGAATTCGGCCAGCCACCACTTGCGGCCGCCCTCGACCATCGCCGCGCCGAGCGTGCCGAGACGCACGTCGCCGAGGATGTCGCGCAAGGCCGCGGCCGCATCGGCGCCGTCGCGCACCACGCGCGACTTCGGCGCCTGCACCGAGAGTTCGCGTTGCGGGCGGGAACGATCGATCTCGACCGGCAGCAGGCCGGCGTCGCATTGCTGAACCAGGGCCACGGCATCGGGATCGACGAAGCCGGTGTCGAGTGCGGCATGCGCCGTGCCGAGCGAGGGGTGGCCGGCGAAAGCGATCTCTCGGCTCGGCGTGAAGATGCGCACGCGATAACTCGCGGTCGCTTCGGTCGGCGCGAGCAGGAAGGTGGTCTCGACCAGGTTGGTCCAGGCCGCGAAGGCCTGCATGTCGGTGCCGCGCCAGTCGTCCGCGCCGATCACGACGCCGAGCGGATTGCCGCCGCCGGGGTGGTCGGTGAAGACGTCGAGTTGCAGGAAGCGCAGCGCCGCGGGGGCGCGCTCGGTCAATGTCGGAGCTCGAAGCCGGGGTTTTCGGCGAGCGTGCCGTCCTCGCGCAGCACCGCGAACTTCTTGCGGTCCGAATCGAAGACGACGGGAATGGACGGCTTGAACGGCGGGCGACGCACGAACTTCAGTTCCCACCCGTACCGTTCCAACTCACGCAGCGTCAGCAACTGGTCCTGATTCAGGTCGCGCTCCATCGCCCGAAGCGGGCGCGGCATGTCGAGACGTCGTTCCGGAGCCATCGCGAAATCCCTGGTGGGGTGCTGCCCGATTGTCACCAATGCACCATGCAAGTTCAATGCCGCGCCTGCAGCCAGGCGACCGCGGCACGACCCGCCACGACGCCGCTGGCGAAGCAGGCGGTCAGCAGGTAGCCGCCGGTCGGTGCCTCCCAGTCGATCATCTCCCCGGCGCAGAAGACGCCCGGCATCGACCGGAGCATCAGTCCCTCGTCCAGGGCCCCGAAGCGCACGCCGCCAGCGCTGCTGATCGCCTCGGCGATCGGGCGCGGGCGTTCCAGACGCAGCGCGCAGTCCTCGATCGCGGCGGCGAGCCGATCCGGGTCGGCCCAGTGTTCGCGCGGCAGGACCTCGAAGATCAGGGCGCATTTCGCCGCATCGAGTCCGGTGCTGCGCCGCAAGTGCTCGCCGATGCTGCGCTTGCCGCGTTCGCGGCGCAGCGCGGTCGCGAGCTCCCGAACACTGCGCTCGGGCGACAGGTCGAGATGGAGCAGGGCATGGCCGTCGCGTTCGATGCGGTCGCGGATCGGGCCGGACAGCGCGTAGACCAGGCTGCCTTCGAGGCCGTAGCGGCTGATCACGCATTCTCCGGCGACCGCGGTGCCGCGATCGTCGAGCCAGGCGGCGATGCGCTTCAGCGGCGCACCGGCATGGCGGCTGCGCAACGGCTCCGACCAGGCGACCTCGAAGCCGCAGTTCGCGGGCGCGAGCGGGGCGAGGTCGATGCCGCGGGCGCGCAAGGCCTCGACCCAGGCGCCGTCGGAACCGAGTTCCGGCCAGGAGCCGCCGCCCAGGGCCAGGATGCAGGCCGCGGCCCGCACCGCGACCGGTTCCTGCGGGGTCGAGAAGGCGAGGGCGCCGTCCTCGCGCCAGCCGTTGAAGCGGTGTTGCACATGGAAGCGCACGCCCTGCGCACGCAGGCGCCGCACCCAGCCGCGCAGGAAGGGCGCGGCCTTCAGGTCGGTCGGAAACACGCGGCCGGAACTGCCGACGAAGGTCTCGACGCCGAGGCCGCGCGCGAAGGCGCGCAGGTCGTCGGCGTCGAACACTTCGAGCCAGCGACGCACTTCGCCTTCGCGACCGCGGTAGCGCGCCACGAAGGTCTCGAAGTCGTCGCCGTGGGTCAGGTTCAGGCCGCCCTTGCCGGCGATCAGGAACTTGCGCCCGACCGAACCCATCGCGTCGAACACGTCGACCTCGACGCCGGCCGCCCGCGCCGTTTCCGCCGCCATCAGCCCGGCAGGCCCGCCGCCGATGATGGCGAGCGGAATGGTGGCGGATTCGATCATGGCGGGTTCAGTAAGCGGTGGGCTCGGCAACGCCGAGATCGCGACAGATTTTCTTCGCGAGGTGGTTGTTGATCTCATTGTGCCGCGGCACCGACGTCCGCGCACCGGACTGTGGGTGGTGCCACCACGAGTGGTTCGCTCCTTCGCGCAAGAGCCTGCACCCGTGTTGCGTCAAATGACGCAGGAGGTCGATCCGCTTCATACTGCGATCGGCAGTTCTTCGTAACCCTTGCCTGCGGCGTTGCGCGCTTCGTCACGGTTGAAGGCGATGGCTTCCGCCAGCGTCACACGCAAGGTTTCGATCAATGCCT
>CALMWD010000396.1 GCA_937873105.1 uncultured Rhodanobacteraceae bacterium | reverse complement strand
GCAGTCCGTTCAGCAGGCCGGCGCCGATCGCGATCGCGGCCACGCAGCCGACCAAGGCCAGCCACAGGCTCTCGGCCAGAACGAGCCGCAACAGGTGCAGGCGGCTGGCGCCCAGGGCCGAGCGCACGGCCAGGGCGCGCCGTTGCGCCAGCCAGTGCGACAAGGTGAGGCCGGTCAGGTTCGCGACCGCCACCAGCAGCACCATCAGCACCGCCACCTGGGCCGCGATCATGCTCGGGCCGATCTGGCGGAACTGCAGGTCGGTCAGGCGTTCGGCCTTGGCGTGCACGCCATTGCGTTCGATGCGCTCGCGCCATTCCGGGTCGGCCGCGGCGCGCGCGTCGAGCAATCCCTGCATCTCGCGGGCCACGGTGTCGGCGGTCGCATCGGGCTTGAGCAGGCCGACCGCCACCGCGTAGACGCTGCCGCGGCGTTCGCCGGCGAATTCAGCGGCGTCGAACGCGAACGGCACGTAGGCCTGGGTCGCGCGCGAGGGATGGTAGAAGCCCTCGGGCATCACCCCGAGCACCGTCCACGACTCGCCGTCGATGCGCACCTCGCGCCCGACGATGCCCGGATCGGCATTGAAGCGGCGCTGCCAGAGGTCGTGCGACAGCACGATCACGCGGTCGCGACCCGGCATCTCCTGCTCGGCGCCCCAGACGCGCCCCAGCGCCGGCTGCACGCCGACGATCGGGAACAGGTTGCCGGTGGTGCGGCGCACCTCGATGCGCTCGACGCTGTCGCCCTGCGCCAGGTTGAGGTTCACGCGATGCATCAGCGCGAGACCGTCCAGCGAGGCCGCGTCCTTGCGCTCGACGTAATCGGCCACCGACATGCCGCCCTCGCCCTGCTGCTGGCGGCTGGCGTCCCAGACCTGGACCAGGCGGTCGAGGTTCGGCGACGGCACCGGCTGCAGCAACATGCCGCGCAGCAGGGCGAAGATCGCGAGGTTGGCGCCGAGCCCGAGTCCCAGGGTCAGGATGCAGGCCAGCAGGTAACCCGGCCGCGCCAGCAGCGCGCGCAGGGCTTCGCGCAAGTCGCGCAGCAGCGAGAACAGCGCATCGGTCAGGTTCATGGGTTCAGTCCTCGCGCAGGGTGCGATTGAGCTCGACGCGCGCCGCGGCATTGCCCTGCCACCACGCGACCAGAAACAGCACGACGGCCATCAGCGCCGCCGCGATCGCCGCATTCGAGAACAGCGAACCGGCGCCTTCGACCAGGACCGAGGACAGCAGGCGCGCGACGACGGCGGCGATCGCGAGACCGATGCCGAGCCCGATCGCGCCGGTCCGCGCGGCCTGCCCGACGATGGTGGCGCGCAGCACCGCCGGGGTCGCGCCGAGCGCGGCGCGCAGCGCGAATTCTCGGCGCCGTCCGGCGATCTGGAAGATCAGCAGCGCGGCGACGCCGGCCACCGCCAACACGAAGGCGAGCAGCGCGAACAATCCGGTCGAGCGCGCGAAGAAGCGCGGCGCGGCGAGTTGGGCGTCGAGGCCTTCGCTGAGCACCGACGCCGCCACCACGCCCTGGTTCGGGTCGAGGGCGTAGACGGTGGCCTCGGCCTCGCGCAGCAGCGAAGACGGATCGATGCGCGTCTTGACCACGGCGCCGACCGGCTCCAGCGGGAACTGCGCATAGGTCACGTAGACCGTCGGTTCGCCGGCCTCGCCGAGCGCGCGCGCGCGCACGTCGCTGGCGACGCCGACCACGGTGAACTCGGCCGGGTCCGGACTGCCGTCGAAACGATGCATGCGGAAACGCTTGCCGAGCGGATCGGCGTCGCCGAACAGGGCCTTGGCCGCATTCGCGCTGATCACGGCGGCGCCGATCGAACCGGCGACGTCGCCGTCCTGGAATTCGCGGCCGCGCGCCAGCGGCACCGACATCGTCGAGAAATAGCCCGGCGACACCGCCTGGACCACGTACGGCAGCGGCGAGGGTTCGGCGGCGCCGTCCACCGTCACCTGGTTCATGTAGCGGGCACGGCCCTGCAGCGGAATGATGCTGGTGGTGGCCGCCGCCTCCACGCCGGGCAGCGCGCGCAGCCGTTCCAGCCATTGCTGTCCGAAGGCATGCGCGGTGTCGGCGCTGCGCACCAGCTGAACGCCGAGCATGCGTTCGGCCGAGAAGCCGGTGTCGGTGTCCTGCAGCGCGATCAGATTGCGGCCGAGCTGCAGGGCGGCAACCACCGCGACCAGGGACAGCGCCACCGAGGCCACCGGCAGGATCTGTGCCGCCACGCCGCGACCGCTGTCCTTGTTGCGCGCGGTGCGCAGCAGGGCGTTGAGCGAAGCGCGGCTCAGGCGCAACGCCGGCACGATGCCGACCAACAGCACCGCCACCAGGCCGATGCCGGCCGCGAACGCGACCACCGGCCATTCGACCGCGATCTCGGCGCCGCGCGGCAGGCCGATGTCGGTGAAGCGCAGGGCGACACGCACGACCAGGGCGGCCAGCGCCAACCCGGCCGCGGTGCCGACCAGGCCGACGATCAGGGTCTCGATCATCAGGCGGCGCCGCACCACGCCCGGCGCCGCGCCGATGGCCTGGTGCACGGCCAGTTCCGACAGCCGCTTGAGGCCGCGCGCCAGCACCAGGTGCGCGGCATTGCCGGCGGCGATCAGCAGCACGATCAGGGACAGCACGAACAGGGCCTTCAGCACGTCGGCCGTGGATCCCACCCAGGAGTCGAGCAGGCGCTCGCCGAACAGGCGGTACTCGCGTTCGTCGTCGGCGCCGATGCTGCGCATGCGCGCGGTCAGCTGCGACTCGATCGCGTCCAGCGACACGCCCGGCGCCATCCGCCCGAGCGCGCGGACATAACTCGCGTTCTCGAACTGCCCGGGATTGGCGCGCAGCGCCGATTCGTCGAGCGGCTGCCAGAACATCACCGATTCGACCGGGTAACGCACGCCGTCCGGCATCACGCCGATCACGCGACCGCTGTAGCCGTCGAAGCGCAGCACGCGGCCGATCACGTCGGCGCTGGCACCGAGTTCCTGGAACAGGCGCCAGCTCAGCACGATCGGGCGTTCGCCGCCGACGCGGTCGCTGGCGTCGAAGGTGCGGCCGAGGTACGGCGCGACGCCGAGCACCTTGAAGAAGTGGACGTCGACGTTCGGGCCATCCATCGGCCGCGGCTTGTCGCCGCCGAGGAAGGTCGCGCCATTCGGCGTGTACGCCGAGGCCGCGGCGAATCCGTCGACGCCGCGCACCACGTCGAGCGCCATCTGCGGCGTGATCGAACTGGCGGCGCGCTGGCCGCGGTCGACCGGCTGCAGGCGCACGTTCACGACGGCGTCGGCATCCGGGTACGGCAGCGACTTCAGTGCCACGCCGTACAACACCGAGAACATCGCGACGCTGACCCCGATGCCGAGCGCCAGCATGCCCGCGGTGGTGATCGTGAACCGCGGCGCCCGCAGCAGCGAACGCAGGGCCAGTCGTACATCGCGCATCAATGCGTGCATCATTCGTTCCTCAAGGCTTCGATCGGATCGACGCGGGCGGCGCGCACGGCCGGGGCCAGGCAGGCCAGGACGGCCACGCCGGACAGGGCGGCCGCGACCGCGGCGAAAGTCAGGGGGTCGATGCTGCTGATGCCGAACAGCTGGGCCGCGACGATGCGACCGCTGATCGCGGCGACGACCAGGCCGATGGCGAGTCCGAGCGCCAGCAGGCGCAGGCCTTGGCGCAGCACCAGGCGCATGACGTCGCCCGCCTGCGCGCCGATGGCGATGCGCAGGCCGATCTCGCCGCTGCGCCGCCCGACCACGAAGGCAAGCACGCCGTACAGGCCGATCGCGGCCAGCAGCAGGGCGATCACCGCGAAGGCCGCCACCAGCACCAGCGGCGCGCGGCGGATGCCGAGCGAGTCCTCGATGCGGGCGTCGAGCGTGGCGATGTTGAACACGGCCTGCATCGGATCGACCGACTGCAGGG
>CALMWD010000395.1 GCA_937873105.1 uncultured Rhodanobacteraceae bacterium | reverse complement strand
ATCCCCGGACAGCACCGAGCCGGCCACCGGCGGCTCGGTGCGAAAGGCCCGCCAAGGGCGGATCAGCGCCCCGAGCACCTTCCAGAACCAGGGACCACGCAGGCCCCCGGCCTGATCGCCACGACTGGGCATGGATACCGAATGCATCGCGGACCGGCGCGACGATCAGCCCTGTGCCGGGGCTTCGGGCTCGCCCGCCATGGCGGGCTCTTCTTCGGCGATCGGCGCGGCCAGATCTTTCTTCAGGCTCTCCAGCGAGTCCTTGCCGTACCAGCGGCCGTCCAGCTTGACCATCTCGGATTCGAAGCTCAGCGGCGCCTCGAACATCGTGTAGGTGACCTTGACCTTGGCGCTGTCGCCGGACTGCGAGACCACTTCGGCCTTGGCCGAAGCGAGCACGTCGTCGATCTTGAAACCGTAGGTGCCGAGGACGTTCTTCACCGCCACGAACAACACGTCGCCGCGCTTGACCGCGTCCTCGAAGCTGAGCGCGCGCAGGTCGTCGATGGTCTTCAGGTTGAGGTCGCGGGCGGCCTTGCAGACGTGGCCGATGGCCTGCTTGGCCAGCTCGGGCTCGGCGAACTGCGCCGTTTCGGCCCACTTGGCGAAGGCGTCGATGGAGGCCATCGCCTGCGCCTTCTGCTCGGCGCTCAGGTCTTCGCGCTGCTGCACGCCGGCGGCGAGGATGCCGCGACCCATGCCGACATACATCGGCATCTGCAGCGCCGCGGTTTCCTTGAACTGGACCAGATCCGGTTCGATCTTGGCGTAGATCGCGTCCTCGGCGCCGGCCGCGGTCAGCTCGGTCATCATTTCCTCGAAATTGCGGCGATCCTCGTCGGACGCCGGTTCGGCCATCTTGGCGGTCCACTTGGCACGGACCTGCTCGATCATGCTCGGCGGGATCGAAGCCAGGAAGGCGCTGGAGAACTGGCCCGACTTCAGGGCATCGAGCTGGGCCTGGACCGCCGAGTCCGGCGAAGTCGACGCCGCCGCGACCTTGGCCGCCTCCGGCGCCGCCGCGGACTCGTCCTTGCCACAGGCAACCAGACCGAGGGCAGCGATCAGCATCAAGGGAAGCAAGCGACGTTTCATGGGGGAACCTCTAGGTCTGGGGGCGGACATGGTGGGCGTCGACGCCGTCGATGGCAAGTCCCGAGCGCTCAAAAAAAATCAGATGGACCTTTCGGGCCATCTGATCGAACCGGCAGTCGCCGGAGGGGGAAGCTTGGGCGCGTATTGTTAGTTTTTGTCGTCGTTATTCGGGACAACTCACGAACAAAGAATAACTTGACGCCGCAAGCTAATGCAATACCTTCAATAATGCATCACAAGCAATTGATTTATTTGGATTTTACTTCCATCTTCGGTGGATTCGCCCACCAGTCCACGCCACGCAACGCCCGCCCCTTCTGCAAACGGCGGCGCTCCTGCTCCGCGCCGTAGGTCGGACTGGCCGCGTCATTCGGGGCATGGCCCAGGACTTCCTCCCAGGAACCGTACATCGGGTTGGGCAGGATGATCCAGCGCTCGCCCCACCAGGACGACTGGGCGTCCACGATCTGCGCCCGGGCCTCGAGACTCGAATAGATGCCGTCGGCGAAGTCGCCGAGATTGTCGCCCAGCACCAGCACCACGCGATGACCGGCCGCGACCATCTTGCGGCGCGTGCCCTTTTCCTTGGGACGACCCTCGGCATCATTGCGCGTCAACACCTGGGTGGCGCAGTCGTCCAGCGGCAATCCGGCCTGCACCAGGTTGCTGCAGGTCTCCGCCTTTTCCGGGTCCTTGCGGTTGGTGATGTAGAAGATCCGGACGCCGGCCGCTTCGGCCTGCTTCAGGAAGGCCGCCGCACCCGGCAGGGCGATCGCCTCGCGTTGCGCGACCCAATCGTTCCAGCGCTGGTCGAACTGCTTGTGCGCCTCGGCCGGGGGCAGGTTGCGGGAAATCGGGTTCTGGATGATGTCGGCGTTGAACGCCGAACTGTCGAGCACGGTCTCGTCGATGTCGGTGATGATCGCCAGCGGCGCATCGGCCGGCGGCGTGCCCTGTTCCGACGGCGGCAACGCGTTGAAGGTCGGATCGGCCTTGGCCACGGCCAGCGTTCGCGCCGCCTGGTTGAAGGCCTGGTTGGCCAAGGCGCGGTTTTCGGCCGAAGTCTGCGACCACAGCACCGCATTCAAATTGTCGTGGATCGGATCCGGGAGGGCGCCCGGCGGCGGCGAGCGCGGGATGTCGGAGAGATCGTCGATCGGACGCGCCGACTCCGGCTTGCGCCCCGCGCCGGCACAGGCGGCGATCGCCAGAACGGCTGCCAGCAGGGCGCCGCGTTGGATCATGTGCATCGGTTACTCCTTAGTCGTGCGGAAAAAAACAGTGTATCGCGACCCGAGCGCCCGCCGGTCAGCCGCCGAGCAGTTCCGCCAGCCGCGCCAAATGGGCCGCACCGCGCTCGCGCTTCTCGGCGCGGTCGCGTTCGGGGTCGTCGCCCTCGCGGACCACGTCTGCGGACGGAAGTTCGTCGAGGAAGCGGCTCGGCTTCTGCGCCAGCAGTTCGCCGTAGCGCTGCTTGTGGGCGGCATGCGACAGCGTCAAGGATTCCTTGGCGCGCGTGATGGCGACGTAGAAGAGCCGCCGTTCTTCGTCCAGGCGGCCCTCGTTGATCGCGCCTTCGTGCGGCAAGGTGCCGTCCTCCAGGCCGACCAGCCAAACCATGCGGAACTCCAGGCCCTTGGCGGCGTGCAGGGTGGACAGGCGCACGGCATTGCCGACGTCGTCGCGATCGAGGTTGCCGAGCAGGGCCAGCTGCGCCGCCAGGTCACCGAGCGCGTCGCGGCCCTTGCCGTTCGCCTTCAGGAACTCGACCAGCTCCTTCAGGTTGTCCAGGCGCCGCGCCCGCGCCGCCGGATCCTTGACGGTCGATTCGAGATGCTGCGCGTAGCCGGACTCCTGGATCAGCTTCTCGCACAGCGCGCCGGCATCGAGGCTGGCGGCGCTGATGCGCCAGCGCCGGATCTGTTCGGCGAAGTTCGCCAGCGCCGCGGCCGGTCGCGCCGCGC
>CALMWD010000394.1 GCA_937873105.1 uncultured Rhodanobacteraceae bacterium | reverse complement strand
TAGACCGCGGGCCAGCGACAACACGTAGCTCGTGTGACCGCCGCCGTCGGTCTCGTGGAAATTCGTCAGCAGGATGCGCATGGCCGCACTATGCCGCAGCGCGGCGCGATCCGCACCGGACGCCTATTCGTAGTCGTCCGCGAAGATGCGCTCGGCCTCCAGGACCGCCGCGATCCCCTGACGAATCGATGGACCGACACCCAGCCGGTCGAAGTCGCCACCGAGGATCAGGCGCACGCCATCGAAGGCGACGCTGTTCACTGCGCCATTGACCGCCAGACGCCACGCCGCATCAAACTCGCCACCGGTCGCGGGCATGCGCCGCATTTCAATGGCGCCACCCGATGTGGTCAGGAAGCCGTAGAAATATCCGCGATTGAAACCGAGCCCGTTGTTGAACGCGGTTCCGAAGGTCGGTGCGACCGCCGGATCGATTTCGCCATCGGCCAACATCAAACGCACCGGAGAAGCACGCGGCACCCCGTTGACGCGCGTGAAGTTGCCGGCGACCCAGAGCCCATCGCCATCGACTGCGATGCCCTGGGCGCCGACGACGCCGGCATTCGTCTCCAGCAGCGGCGCAAATGCGGGAATCACGGCGCCGGTCAGCGCATCGAGTCGCACCAGTCGCGCCTGCGATCCGCCGCCGGGCTGGGCGACGAACATCGTCAGCAGCAAGCTGTTGCCGAGCGCTTCGTAGGCCAATCCGCCGGGCGAGCTGCCGAGGATCGCGGCGAACCCGGGGTCGGCGCTGCCATTGCCCGACAGCGGCAAGCGCACCAGCTGGTTGAAGCTCAGCGCGTAGACCGCATCGCCGCCGACGACGAGTTCGTTGGCGACGAAGCTGTTGTTCCATCCGGGCATCAGGTTGCCCTCGACTTCGTCGAGCCGCGCCACGCCGAAATTCGCGGCGACGAACACGCCCTGCCCCGGCGCGATGGCCAGTGCCGGACGGATGCGGTCGTCGGTCTGCGCGCGCCAGGCGCTGTCGACCAGACCCGACGGCAGCAGCCGCAGCACGAAACGCCGGGCAGCGCTCCCGGCACGCAGGAAGCTGCCGGTGAGATAGGTGCGGCGGTTCGCGGCATCGAAGGCCACCCTCGCGACCGACCCGGGGTCGATGGCTTCGGCGTGGCCGCTGAGGGGATCGAGTTGCCCGGTCGCGTCGAGCTGCGCCGTGCCGAACCGCGATACCGCGCCGACCTGGTCGAAATTGCCGCCGATCAGCACGCGCGAAGGCACATCGCCTTCCGCGGCCGCAAAGGTCGGAGTGCCGGCGCCGCCGTACAGGGGATTGAAGGCGGCGTCGATCGTGCCGGTCGCCAGCGACACGCGCGCGACCTGCCGAAGGAGGGCGGCGGCGGGCGGATTCGCGAACGACTGCGTCTGTCCCGATCCGACCAGCAGGTGGTCGCCCTGCACCGCGAGCCGCAGCGCCGTCGTCTGGGCACCGCCGACGCTGACGTTCCAGCCGGCGTCGACCGCGCCGTCGGCCAGCGCCAGCTTCACCAGGCGCGATCGCGCGATGCCATCGACCGAATCGAAGCGCCCGGCCACATAGACGGCATCGCCGACCACGACGATGTCCTCGACCAGCGGAGCGCCGCCGACGCGCGCCAGCACCGGATTCCAGCCGGCGGCCAGCGTGCCGGCGCCGATGGTCGACAGCCGTGCCAGCGCGGTTCGCGCCTGGCCGCCGGCGCTGGTGAAGTTGCCACCGACCACGACGTCCGTGGGCGAGGTGGCGCGCACGACATGGGCATTGCCCGAAAGACCGAACGTGAAACCGGTGGCGAGGGTGCCGTCGCCGTTGAATTTCGCGATGCGCGCGACGGCCGTGGCCGGTGTCTTCAGCACCTGCGTGAAGTTGCCGACGACGATGAAGCCGTCATCGACCTCGGCCATCGAGCGCGCGAACGTCGGGTTGAACAGCAACGACGTGAACGACGGATCCACCGCCCCGCCGGGCAGCAGCGTCTGCACGCGGTTGATCGAAAGCACGCGGTAACGACCGTCGGAGAGCGGCTGCACCTGCTCGACCAATGAGGCATTGATGTCGGCGAGGTTCACGAACGACGGATCGACGCTGCCATCCGCCTGCAGGCGGGCGATGCCGATGCGCGCGGTCGCGCCCATGCGCCGAAAGTCGCCGACCAGCATCCATTGCCCGTCGCCCTGCTTGACGATCTGGCGCACGTGGCCGGGTTCGGCGAGATCGACATTCGGCGACGCCAGCACGGACACCGGCAGGTTCTGTGCCGCGAGTCCGAGCGACATCGACAACAAGGCGCCGCCGGCCAGTCCGGAGGCAACGCGGGCGAGCGGCAAGGCCGAGGTGCGGGGCATGGCGAATCTCCGGCGGGGTCCGGGCGGCAGGACGGCGACGCCATGCACCCACCCGACGAAACCCCATGTCGCGGCCATTCCCGCCAACGCGCGGCGCCGCAGGCGCTGGCGATCCGCGCGCGCTTTCGCGAAGCTAGGCGAGGCGGCGACGTGACGCCACAACCGCGCCGGAACGGCACGACGAGGACAGCGCATGTGGCACTACACCATCAGCATGATCGGCACCGCGGTGTTCGCGATCACCGGCGTACTGGCCCTGCGCCGCGATGGCATCGACGTGTTCGGGGCGCTGGTGCTCGGCATCGTCACCGCGCTCGGCGGCGGCACCGTGCGCGATCTGATCATCGACGCGCCGGTGTTCTGGATCGGCGACTTCAACTACGTCTGGGTCGCCGCCGGTTCGGCCCTGATGACCTTTTTCATCGCCCGGCCGTTCGAAAGCACGCAGACCTTGCTGCTGTATCTCGACGGCTTCGGCGCCGCCCTGTTTGCCATCGCCGCCACCGACAAGGTGCTCGGCCTCGGCTTCGCCGCGCCGGTGGCGGTCATGCTCGGCGTCTGGACCAGCATCGGCGGCGGCATCGCCCGCGACGTGCTGGCCGGCCGCCCGAATCTGCTGCGCTCGCGCGAGATCTACGCCACGCCGATCCTGCTCGGCTGCGCGCTGTACATCCTGCTGCGCGCATTCTGGCCGGGCGCCCAGTGGACCGGCACGGCCGCCCTGTTCTTCATCTTCGCTTTCCGCGCCCTCGTGATCCACCGCGGCCTGCAGATGCCGGCCGTTCTGTCGACGCATCGACCGAGCTAGACGGCTGTCCGAGCGGGACCGACGCCGGGATCAGGGCGGCGAAGCCCCGGTCGACCACGGCCGCCGGGGGATTCGGTTCGAATCGCCTCAATCGAAGCCGTTGGCGAACACCACCTCGCCGCTCGGAGAACAGGAGTAATCCTGCGGCAGCAGACTGGCGAACGGCGTGCCGGCACCGGTCAAGGCTACCGCATGCAGTTCCCAGCCGGGCGCGCTGGCCGCCGCGTCGGTTCCGATCGTGAAGCGCAGACGCACGGTCTGGTTGGCGTAGGTGGTGCCGAGGTTGATGGTATCGACGGTCGTCGCCGGGTAGCCGGGGCTGTTGCCGACATAGGCGCTCTCGCCATGGAGCGGATTGCCGGCCGCAATGTCCCCGTTGATGGTGCCGTCGTAGGTCGAGCCGCCGACGGATTCCCAACTGGCGCCGTTGTCGTTGCTGATCTCGATGATGCCGCCGTCCCAGAACAGAGTGTCAGCTTCGAACGAGTAGCG
>CALMWD010000393.1 GCA_937873105.1 uncultured Rhodanobacteraceae bacterium | reverse complement strand
CATTGCCGATCTCGACCGCCGCATCGCCGAGCTGGCCGGCGCCGAACAGGGCGATCCGGACCGCCTCGACTACCTGCGTTTCCAGCATCAGGAACTGAAGAAGCATGCATTGTCCGGCGAGTCCTATGCGCGCCTCGTCGACGATCACCGCCGCCTCGCCCATGCCGCCACGCTGCTGCAGGGCAGCCAGCAGCTGATCGACGCGCTCGATAGCGACGACGAGCGTTCGGCCACGTCCCTGCTGGCGCATACCGCCACCGACGCGCGCAAGCTCGCCCTGCTCGACCCGGCCCTGGCCCCGGTCGCGGAACTGCTCGAATCCGCCGGCATCCAGCTGGTCGAGGCGATCAACGAGCTGGAGCGTTATCGCTCGGCCCAGGACCTCGATCCCGAACGCTACGGCGAACTCGACGCCCAGCTCGCCAAGCTGCACGAACTGTCGCGCAAGCATCGGGTGCCGGCCCAGGAGCTCGGCCTGCGCCTGGAGGAAATCGCCGCGGACATCGACCGCCTGCAGCATGCCGGCGAGAAGATCGAGGTGTTGCGCCGCGAACGCGACGCCGCGGTCGGCGACTACGACCGCGCCGCCACCGCCCTGTCGGAATCGCGCCGCTTCGCCGCCACCACGCTGGCGACGCGGGTCACCGGCCTGTTGCGCGAACTGGCCATCGCCGGGGCCTTCGAGATCCAGATCGATGCCGCCGACGCGGACGGTTTCCCCTCATCCGGCCGCGATGCGGTGGAATTCGTGGTCAGCCCGAATCCGGGCCAGCCGGGACGGCCGCTGCGCAAGATCGCCTCGGGCGGCGAACTGGCGCGCATCAGCCTGGCCATCGAGGTCGCGGCCATCGGTTCGGACGACGTGCCGGTCATGGTCTTCGACGAGGTCGACTCCGGCATCGGCGGTGCCACCGCCGAGGTGGTCGGACGCAAGCTGCGCGAACTCGGTTCGACGCGCCAGGTGCTGTGCGTGACGCATCTGGCCCAGGTCGCCGCGCAGGGCCACCAGCACGTCGCGGTGCGCAAGTCGGTCGAGGACGGCCAGACGCGCACGCGCATCGAGCTGCTGGAAGCCAAGCCGCGCGTCGAGGAGATCGCGCGCATGCTCGGCGGCGTCGAGATCACCAGCGCCACGCGCTCGGCCGCGAAGGAAATGATCGCGGCGGCGCGTTGACGCTGGCCGGGGTCGGGTCGCCCCGCCCTTACTTCATCCGCGCTTCCTGCACGAACTCGATGCCGCGCGCACCGACGCGAACCTCGATGTCGATGTGCTCGATCGACTCGGCGTAGAGCTTCTGCAGGTCGGCCATGGTCTTCTGCAACTCGATCGAGGCCGGATCCTCGGCCTGGGCGGCATCGGCCGCGGCCTGCTCGAAGATGGCCCGGAAGAACTCGCCGCCGTAGCCGATCGCGACCAGGGTCTTGTTGCCGGCGTCGACCGCGAGCGCCTCCTTCAGCGTGGCCGATTCGCCCTCGCCGACGCTGACGCCGATCGCGGCCTCGGTCATCAGCGCGTGCATCGGCCCCTTCACCGGCAGGGTCGGATCGGCCGGCACTTCCTTGAGTTCGCCGTTCGGCTGCAGGTTCAGCGCGGCGATCTGCGGCGCGAAGCTGCCGAGCATGCCGACCAGGCCGGCCGGGCTCTTCGAACCGATCAGCAGCTTGCCGGCGAATTCGGGCTCGGCCGCCGCGGCTTCGACGCCCGGCTTCGGCATCGTGAACTTGCTCGCGACCACGTGCACGGCATTGAACGCGCTCGCGGCCATGTACAGGCCCGGGTTCGCGAACTGTTCCTTGGCCTTCCTGGCGCCGTCGTTGAGGTCGGTCAGCGCCGGGCAGGCGTAGGGCGCGGCGAGGATGGCGTCGGCCCGCTTGTGGGCGAAGTTGGCAAGCGCCTCCAGGTTCATCGCGAAGCCGAAGTCCAGCGCGCTGTCCGCGGCCGCGTTCGCGCCCGGCAGCGGCGCCGGCAGCGGCTGCAGGTCCTGGGCGATGTCTTCGCGCAGCTGCAGCAGCATGGTCGCTTCCATCGCCTTCGCTTCGAGCTTCGTGTACCCGAAGACGAGGCGCGGCATGGCCGCGGCGATGGCGTCGTAATCCTTGTCGCAGGTCGCCTTCAGGGCCGCGGCATCGGGGGCGTCGGCCGCCGGCTTGGCGTCATCGATCAGGGCGATGACCTTGCGGGTGTCGACATAGCCGCTGGAATACGGGGTGTAGCCGAACTCCTTGTTCAGCGCGACCAGCTTGCCGGAAGCGGCCAGCGACTGCTTCGGCGGGTTCAGGCCGAGGGCGTCGCGCAGCGCCGCGTCGTCGCTGCTGCCGGACAGGAAGCCGAGCACGAGCTGGGTGCCGTCGATGGCGGCGACCAGGCGCAGCTCGCCCTTCGGGTCGGTGAAGTGCCAGTAGTCGAGCGCGTCGATCTTCGCGGTCGGCAACCGGTCGCCGGCGCTCTGCTCGAGGCGGGCGATGAAGGCGCGGGTCTTGGCCGGATCGGCCAGCTCGAAACGCAGCACCGGGCGCGCGCCGACTTCATAGACGGCGTAGCGCATCTGCAGGTCGATGCCGAGTTCGGCCATGATCTGCTCGGGCGTGCGGTCCTTGGCTTCGGCGGCGAGCGCACGCGCCCACTTCACGCCCGGTCCGTCCGGATCTTCCTTGGCCAGCGCCTCCTCGGCCATCTTGGCCTGCATCGCGTAGATGCCGGAGACCTGGGCGAACTGCTCCATCCAGGCCTGGGTCACCGCCTTCGGCATCGGCTCGACGTTCGCGAACACGAAGGCGGTATCGGCCGGCACGTGATCGAGCGGCCCCGGCTTCGCGCCCGACAGTGCGGCCAGGCCCGCGCCCGGCGCGCCCGGCGCGCCCGGGCCACCCGGCTTCAACACGTAATAACCCACACCTGCGGCAACCAGCACGGCGCCGGCGATCAGCAGCTTCTTCATGGTCTTCCCCAATGGATGCGGCGGGGCCGCCCGAAGCGGCGCCGCGGTGACGGACTTATTTCTTCCGCTTCGGGCGGACATAGAGCACGAGGCTGTGCTCTTCCAGTTCATAACCGTGGCGCGCGGCGATTTCGTGCTGGCGCTTCTCGATCTCGGGATCGACGAACTCGATGACCTTGCCGGTTTCGACGCAGACCATGTGGTCGTGGTGCTCGCCGCGGTCCAACTCGAAGACCGCCTGGCCGCCCTCGAAATTGTGCTTGGAGACGATGCCCGCGGCCTCGAACTGGGTCAGCACGCGATACACCGTGGCCAGGCCGATGTCGTCGTTGTGCTTGAGCAGCTCCTTGTAGACGTCCTCGGCGGTCATGTGCGTGCCGTGCTTCTCCTCGAGGATCTCGAGGATGCGCACGCGCGGCAGCGTGACCTTCAGGCCGGCCTTGCGCAGGTCCTGCGTTTCCATGCGGATGGGCTCCGGAACGGTTGCGATTCAGGGCGGCAGTGTATCATCGCCGCTTCGTTTTCCCGGTGAATCGACGATGCTGCGTACTCTGCTGCTGCTTGCCCTGGTCCTGCTGAACGGCTGTGCCCTGATCTACAAGATGGACATGCGCCAGGGCAACCTGGTCGACCAGAAGATGGTCGATCAATTGAAGCCCGGCATGACCATGCGCCAGGTCGAACTGGTGATGGGCACGCCGCAGGTGGCCTCGCCGTTCAACCAGGACCGCTGGGAATACGTGACCAGCAACAGTCATCGCCGCAAGGATCCCGAGATCAAGACGCTGACCCTGCACTTCGAGAACGGCCTGCTCGGCAAGATCGAGGGCGACTGGCTGCCGAAGTCCGGCGACGAACTGCTGGAGGAAAGCCAGGAGCTGCAGCGCAACATCCCGGAAGACAACCGCAAGATCAAGAACGGCTGATCCGCCGTTTCGCCTGCACGCCGACCGGGTTGCGTTCGGCGCGGACGCGCCGCGCCTGCTTGGGATCGGCGACCAGCGGCCGATAGATCTCGACGCGGTCGGCCTCGCGCAACACCGTCGACCGCGTGACGCGGCGGTTCCAGATGCCGACGTGGTCGTCGTCGTCGCCGCTCGAATCCAGCCCCGCGGCCGCGATCGCATCGGCCACGGTGGCGCCTTCCGGCAGGTCCAGCGCGATGCAACGCTGAACTTCGGGCAACGCGAGAACCACCTCAACCCGCATCGTTCGTCTCCGCCGGCAGCGCCCGCGCGGCGCGCGCGAAATCGTCGACCATGCGATCGGCGAGCCCCTGGAAACCGAGCGCCAGCGCCGACCCGACGAAGCGCCCGGCCATCTCGAAATCCAGGTGCAGGTGGACGCGGCAGCCGTGTTCGCCGAGCGCGGCGAAGGTCCAGGCGCCGCGCAGGGCGCTGAACGGCCCCTCGACCAGTTCCAGGTCGATGCGTTCGGGACGCAGGAAGCGGTTGCGGGTCGTGAACGAGGACTGGAAGCCGGCGTAGGTCAGGTCCAGTCGCGCCAGCATCGAGGTGTCGTCGCGCTCGATCACGGTGGCGCCGCGGCACCAGTTGAAGGCGCCGGGATACGCCGCCACTTCGTTGACGAGATCGAACACCACGGCGGCCGGCCGCGCGATCAGGCTGCTGCGATCAATCCGGCTCACGGGCCTTCCGCATCCTCGAGACAAGACGCACATTCTAACCGGCGCACCGCCGCCGCTACACTTGCCCCATGAGCAAATCGAAGAAAGACAAGGACGACAGCCACACCGGCACGATCGCGTTGAACAAGCGTGCGAAGCACGAATACAAGTTCGACCAGCGCATCGAGGCCGGCCTGGCCTTGCAAGGCTGGGAAGTGAAATCGCTGCGCGCCGGCCGCGCCAACATCACCGACGCCTACGCCATCATCCGCAATGGCGAGATGTTCCTGTTCGGCGCCCAGATCATTCCGCTCGGCACCGCGTCCTCGCACGTGGTGCCGGAGGAGCGGCGCACGCGCAAGCTGCTGCTGAACCGCGAGGAGATCGACCGCCTGACCGGCCAGGTCGAACGCAAGGGCTACACCCTGGTGCCGACCGCGCTGTATTGGAAGCACAACCTGGCCAAGGTCGAACTCGGCCTCGCGCTCGGCAAGAAGGAACACGACAAGCGCGACACCATCAAGGACCGCGAGTGGCAGATCGAGAAGCAGCGGGCGATGCGGGCGAAGAACCGCGACGCCTGACAGGTGAATCGCCGGCAACGGCCGGCATTGAATCGCCGCGTCCCGGCCACCATACTGGGCGTGTCGTAACACAACGGGGATGATCGGCTTCGACGGGAGTCGTGAAGTTGCCGGGTGCATGCCGAGGGGGTAGCTTTCCTCGTTAATCCAGCTGCAAACACTTAGTTGCCAACGACGACAACTACGCTCTGGCCGCTTAAGGCCTAAGCCTCGACTGCGAAAGTGCCCGTGCTTTCAAAAGTTGAGTCATGCTTGCGGGATAAGCGCTGCCTGTGCTCGGGTTGCAGCGACGAAAATCAACGAGCTGGTACACGGATAAGCGCGCCCTTCGGCATGCCGGGTACGAGACCAAAGAAGGGCTAAGCATGTAGTACTTGGGATGGATCACTTTCGGACGCGGGTTCAATTCCCGCCATCTCCACCAATAACAAGACCCCAATCGTTCTCGGTTGGGGTTTTTTCTTGTCTGATCGCGCCGGTTCCCGCGTGTTGTT
>CALMWD010000392.1 GCA_937873105.1 uncultured Rhodanobacteraceae bacterium | reverse complement strand
ATGGCTGCGGTACCCGACGCAGATCGAGGACGTCAGCTTCGATCTCGACGATTTCCGCATTCGCTGGTTCGCCGACGGCGAACTGAACGTCGCCGCGAACTGCCTCGATCGCCATCTGGCCACGCGCGGCGACAAGACCGCGATCCTGTTCGAGCCGGATGATCCGAAGGCGGCGCCGCGACGCATCAGCTACCGCGAACTGCATGCCGAGGTCGGCCGCGCCGCCAATGCGCTGCGCGCGCTCGGCATCGGCAAGGGCGACCGCGTCACCATCTACCTGCCGATGATTCCCGAAGCCGCGGTCGCGATGCTGGCCTGCGCGCGCATCGGCGCGATCCACTCGGTCGTGTTCGGCGGCTTCTCGGCCGAGTCGCTGGCCGGGCGCATCGCCGACTGCCAGAGCAAGCTCGTGATCACCGCCGACGAGGGCGTGCGCGGCGGCAAGCGCGTGGCGCTGAAGGCAAACGTCGATGTCGCCGTCGCCAAGCGCGAATGCGCCTGTGTCGAAACGGTGTTGATGGTGCGCCACACCGGCGCCGACGTGCCGATGCAGTCGCCGCGCGACCGCTGCTGGCACGATGTGCTGAAAGGCCAGGATCCGATCGCCCCGGCCGAACGCATGAATGCCGAGGATCCGCTGTTCATCCTCTACACCTCGGGCTCCACCGGCAAGCCCAAGGGCGTGCTGCACAGCAGCGGCGGTTACCTGGTCTACGCCAGCAGCACGCACCGGCGCGTCTTCGACCTGCGCGAGCACGACGTGTTTTTCTGTACCGCCGACGTCGGCTGGGTGACCGGGCACAGCTACGTCGTCTACGGACCGCTGGCGAACGGCGCGACGACGGTGATGTTCGAAGGCGTGCCGAACTACCCCGATGCCGGCCGCTTCTGGGACGTGGTCGACCGCCATCGCGTCTCGATCTTCTACACCGCGCCGACCGCCATCCGCGCCCTGATGCGCGAAGGCGAGGCGCCGGTGCAGTCGCGTTCGCGCGCCAGCCTGCGCCTGCTCGGCTCGGTCGGCGAACCGATCAATCCGGAGGCCTGGCTCTGGTACCACCGCGTCGTCGGCGACGCGCGTTGCCCGATCGTCGACACCTGGTGGCAGACCGAAACCGGCGGCATCCTGATCTCGCCGCTGCCGGCCGCGACCCCGCTCAAACCCGGTTCCGCAACCCAGCCGCTGCCCGGGGTGTTCCCGGCCATCGTCGATGCCAACGGCCGCCGGATCGACGGCGCTGGCGAGGGCAACCTGGTGCTGCGTCATTCCTGGCCGGGCATGATGCGCACCGTCTACGGCGACCACCAGCGCTTCATCGACACCTATTTCAAGACCTATCCCGGCAGCTATTTCACCGGCGACGGCGCACGCCGCGATGGCAACGGCGACTGGTGGATCACCGGCCGCGTCGACGACGTGATCAACGTCAGCGGCCATCGCATCGGCACCGCCGAGGTCGAGAGCTCCCTGGTCGGCCACCACGCCGTGGCCGAGGCCGCCGTGGTCGGTTATCCGCACGATCTCAAGGGCCAGGGCATCTACGCCTACGTCACGCTGAAGGCCGGCATCGAACCCGACGAAGCCTTGCGCAAGGCCCTGGTGCAACAGGTGCGCACCGACATCGGCCCGACCGCGACGCCCGACTGCATCCAGTGGGCGCCGGGCCTGCCGAAAACCCGCAGCGGCAAGATCATGCGTCGCATCCTGCGCAAGATCGCCGCCAACGAACACGACCAGCTCGGCGACATCTCCACCCTCGCCGACCCGTCCGTGGTCGCGAATCTCGTGGAAGGACGCTTGAACCGCTAGTTCCCTGGCCCGCCCCCCAAGAGAAGGAGTCGCTCCATGAAGCTTGCTCGATCGCTTGCCGTCGTCGCCCTGGCGCTGTGCGCCGCGAATGCCGCCTCCGCCCAGGACGTCGTGGTCAACGGCGGTTTCGAGTCCGGCACCACCGGATGGACCGTCTGGGACGCGCCGCCGAACGGCTTCTGGGAAGGCCCCTGGCTGCGCGATGGGACCTGCGACATCTGGCCGCCCGGCAGCGGCTGCACCTACAACGGCAGCGGCAGCTACTTCCACGAGAAGGGCTCAAACCTGTCGAACGCGCACGGCGGGATCTATCAGGTCGTGGCGGTCTTGCCGAACCGGCTGTACCGGATCAGCGGGCAGTGGAGCGGCGGCGTCACCGGCAATGCCGTCGGCAATGCCACCTGGTGGGAGTTCGTGGCCTACGACGGCAGCGTCGACGCGACGGTCATCGATGCCGCGCCGCGGCCGCAGGATCAGCTGGTCGACAAGATCGAGATCGGCAACCTCGCCCAGAACGGCGTGCATCAGTTCCAGTGGACGCCGTTCGAACGGGTGATCCGGACCGGCCCGACCACGACGCAGATCACCCTGGCCCTGAAGCACGGCAGCTTCTACACGCTGGATTCCGCCGTCTACCTCGACGAGGTCAGCATGACCGCACTGCCCAGCCATCGCCCGATCCCGGCCCTCGACGCGCGCTGGCTCGGCCTGCTCGGCCTGCTGACGCTGGGCTTCGCCTGGCGCCACGTGCGCCGCGCCTGAACACGGGATGCACCGCCCATTGATCGGTCGCCTTCGCCATGGTTAGCTAACCGCCTTAGCTAACCTTTTGGCGCCGCCATGACCACGACCTCCATCCACGAGGCCAAGACCCATCTGTCGAAGCTGATCCAGAAGGCGCTGGCGGGCGAGGAAGTGATCATCGCCAATGCCGGCAAGCCGGTCGTGAAGCTGGTGCCGATCGATCCACCCGTCAAGAAGCCGCGTTTCGGTGGATGGGAAGGACGGATCTGGATGGCCGACGACTTCGATGCGCCGCTCGACGACTTCAAGGACTACATGTGAGGTTGTTGCTCGACACCCATGCACTGCTGTGGCTCGTCAGCGGCGATCAACGACTTCGACGAAGCGTCGTCGACGCGATGCAAGCGGATGGCACCAGGAACTTCATCAGCATGGCGAGCTTCTGGGAAATCGGCATCAAGACGGGGCTGGGCAAACTCGATCTGGGCGACGATCCATTGCCGCGTCTGATGGCTCGCGCCGACGAAGACGGCCTGCAACGGGTAGGTATCGAACCCGCGCACTGTCATGCGATATCGCGCCTGCCCCTGCACCACCGCGACCCCTTCGACCGCATGCTGGCGGCGCAGGCGCTCGTGGAGAAACTGACGATCGTCAGCGCAGATCCGTCTTTCGACGCTTACGGCGTGACACGGCTGTGGTAGCCGCTCAGTCGCCGCTCTCCAGGTAACGATCCTTCAGCTTCACGTAGTGCGTGGCCGAGTAGTACAGCGACTCGACGTCGCGGTCGCTGAGCACGCGCACCAGCTTGGCCGGGTTGCCGAGCCAGAGTTCACGCTCGCCGACGGTCTTGCCGGGCGGAATCACCGCACCGGCGCCGACGAAGCCGTTCTTCTTGATGGTGGCGCCATCGAGCACGGTGGCGTGCATGCCGATCAGGCAGGCGTCCTCGATCACGCAGGCATGCACGATGGCGCCGTGGCCGATGGTCACGTCGCTGCCGATGATCGTCGGATAGCCGCCCGGCCGCGTGTACGGGCCGTCGTGGCTGACGTGGATGATCGTGCCGTCCTGGACATTGGTGCGCGCGCCGATGCGGATGTAGTTGACGTCGCCGCGCACGACCACGCCCGGCCACAGCGAGACGTCGTCGCCGAGCTCGACGTCGCCGATCAGCTGCGCGCCGATGTCGACGTAAACGCGCTGGCCGAGGCGCGGCATCTGGCCTTGATAGGGGCGGATCGGCATACATGTCCTCGTTCGCAAGGCGCGAAGTTTACGGCGTCGCCACGGCGGCCGGCGTAAACTTCCCGCATTCCCCGAGGTGACGCCATGAACGCGCAACTGCAACCGGTGCCGACGACCACGCCGCAGACGCTGGCCGAGACGCTGGCCAGGCTGAAGGCCGCGCGCCTGAACCAGCCGCCGCCGAGCTACGCGCAGCGACGCGACGACCTGAAGCGTCTGCGCGCCGCGTTCAAGGCTCGGCTCGATGCGATGAACGACGCGCTGCAGGCCGACTTCGGCCATCGCTCGCGGCATGAATCGGCGATCTCGGACGGCTGGACCGTACTGAAGGCGATCGACCAGCTGCTCGCGAACCTGAAATCTTGGATGCGCCCGCAGTCGCGTTCGCCGGGCTGGCTGATGCTGCCGGCGCGCGCCG
>CALMWD010000391.1 GCA_937873105.1 uncultured Rhodanobacteraceae bacterium | reverse complement strand
GCACGAGCATCCGCAATCTGTTCGCAGAATTCGCGGGACGGGCTCTTGCGGCCCAAGCGCTGTCCTGAACCCCAGCGCCCGGAATTCCTGATCTCTGCGTCAAATCGGACATACAACCGTCAAGCCACATGGCGCGAACCTCCGGCCCGGCATGCGATCATGCGCCCATGACTGCATTCTCCGAATTGAAACTGAGCGAGTCCCTGTTGAAGGGGCTCGCGGCCATCGACTACCACGAGATGACGCCGATCCAGGCCGCGGCGCTGCCGCTGGTCCTGGCCGGGCACGACCTGATCGCGCAGGCGCAGACCGGCAGCGGCAAGACCGCGGCGTTCGCGCTCGGGCTGCTGCAGATGCTCGATGTCGGCGCGGTGCAGCTGCAGGGCCTGGTGCTGTGTCCGACGCGCGAACTCGCGGACCAGGTCAGTCGGGAAATTCGCCGTCTTGCGCGCCCGCTCGCGAACGTGAAGGTGCTGACCCTGTGCGGCGGCGTCTCGCTGCGTCCGCACCTGGCCTCGCTCGCGCACGAGCCGCATCTCGTCGTCGGCACGCCCGGGCGCATCCTCGAACTGGTGCGCAAGCAGGCGCTGCCGCTGAAGGCGCTGCAGATGCTGGTGCTGGACGAGGCCGACCGCATGCTCGACATGGGCTTCGCGGCCGATATCGAGGCCCTCCTCAAGGCCGCACCGAAGCAGCGCCAGACGCTGATGTTCTCGGCCACCTTCCCGGACGCCGCGCGCGCCATCGCCGAACGCCACCTGCGCGACCCGGAGACGGTCACGATCGACGTCGGCGACACGGGCCCGGACATCGATCAACGCGTCTACGAGGTCGCCGACGGCTCGCGCAAGCTCGACGCCCTGGTCGACCTGCTGGTGACCGAACGCCCGAGCTCGGCCATCGTCTTCTGCAACACCCGCGCCGACACCCGCGACGTCGCCGAATCGCTGGATCGGTGCGGCTTCTCGGTGCTG
This sequence comes from uncultured Rhodanobacteraceae bacterium, assembly GCA_937873105.1. Lineage (GTDB taxonomy): Bacteria > Pseudomonadota > Gammaproteobacteria > Xanthomonadales > Ahniellaceae > JADKHK01. The sequence goes on along the minus strand of CALMWD010000391.1, from coordinate 1,256 downwards.
GCTCTGCACGGCGACCTCGACCAGCGCGAACGCGACGAGATGCTGGTGCGCTTCGCCAACCACAGCTGCACTCTCCTGGTCGCCACCGACGTCGCCGCGCGCGGCCTCGACATCAAGGAGCTGCCGCTGGTGGTGAACTACGACGTCGCCAGCGACGCCGACGCGCACGTGCATCGCATCGGCCGCACCGGCCGCGCCGGCGCGCGCGGACTGGCGCTGACGCTGGCGACCCCGCGCGATGCGAGCCGCCTAGCGGCGATCGCGGAACGCCCCGGGCAATCGCTGCAACGCACGGCGCTGCCGCGCGTGAGCGGCAAGCCGCGGCCCTTGCTGAGTTCGCATCTGACGCTCGCCATCGACGGCGGCCGCGCCGACAAGCTGCGCCCGGGCGACCTGCTCGGCGCGCTGACCGGCGACGCCGGCCTTCCCGGCGACGTGGTCGGCAAGATCGACATCTTCCCGACCCGAAGCTATGTCGCCATCCACCGCAGCCATGCCGACACCGCCCTGCACCGCTTGCGCGAGGGCAAGATCAAGGGCCGCAGCTTCCGCGTGCGCCGCATCGGGCATTGAGACGTCCGCCCCGGCAATGACCGATGACACAGGCCGGCGCGGACAGGTCGACTAAGCTCGACCTTCCCGACGGAGCCCCGCCATGCGTCACGCCCTGCTGTTCCTCGCCGGTTTGAGCGTCGCGGCTGCGGCGCGCGCCGACATCGCCGTGCTCGACATCGACCGCGCCGGCGCCGATGCCGTATCGGCGATGAAGCAATCGCCCGACGTGCGCGCCTGGGCGGAGCTGGGCGACTCGCTGGTCGTCGACGCCGACAACGGATTCTTGCGCACCGAGGCCGCGCGCGTGCTGGCGCGGCTGCCGGTCGCGAGCATCGAGTCCCTGGCCTCGCGCGTGCTCGTGCACTGCAATGGCGACGAGGCCGGGCACGACAAGCATCGCGGCGACGAGATCCTGTTCGAGCGTGCGCACTGGCAGCTCGTGCCGGCCATCGCCAAACGCGCCGGAGACGAACTGCTGCGCCCGAATCGCGTGGTCGCCTACCAGCAAGCCAATCGCCCGGCGAAGACGCTGGCTCCCGACCCGGCCATCGCCGGTCTGGTCGCGGACGTCGAAATCGCGCAATGGCGCAGCCATCTGCTGGCGCTGACCGACCATCACCGCCAGACCGCGGCCGGCTTCAACGCCACGGCCGACTGGCTGCAGGCGCAATTCGATGCGCTCGGTCTGGAAACCTCGCGGC
>CALMWD010000390.1 GCA_937873105.1 uncultured Rhodanobacteraceae bacterium | reverse complement strand
CGCCGGTCCGCGATGCATTCGGTATCCATGCCCAGGCGTGGCGATCAGGCCGGGGGCCTGCGTGGTCCCTGGTTCTGGAAGGGGCGCGGGGCGCTGATCCGCCCTTGGCTGGCCTTTCGCACCGAGCCGCCGGTGGCCGGCTCGGTGCTGTCCGGGGATAAACCGGTCGTCTACCTGCTGGAACGCTACGGTGCGATCAATGCGGTGATCCTGGAGGAGGCCTGCCGCGCGCAGGGCCTGCCGGCGCCGCTGCGGCCGATGCCGGGCGGCCATCTTCCGAAGTCGCGCTCGGTGCTGGCGCTGTCGCGCCGCGAGGGCCTGCTGTTCCGTCGTCCGCGCCAGAAGACGCATTCGGCGGGCCTGGCTCAGGTCGTGCGCGCGGTGCAAGCCTCGGACGACCTGGACATCCAGGTCGTCCCGGTCTCGATCTTCGTCGGGCGCGCGCCGCAGCGCGAGTCCGGGTGGTTCCGCGTGCTGTTCTCGGAGAACTGGGCCGTCGTCGGCCGCTTCCGGCGCCTGATGTCGCTGCTGCTGAACGGTCGCGACACCATCGTGCATTTCAGCCCGGCCGTGAGCCTGCGCGACGTGGTGTCGGAAGGCCTGGACACCGAGCGCACGGTGCGCAAGGCGAGTCGCGTCATGCGTGCGCACTTCCGGCGCCTGCGCGCGGCCGTGATCGGCCCCGACTTGTCCCATCGCCGCACGGTCATCGACGCGGTGATGAATGCGGAAGGGGTGCGCAACGCCGTGGCCGCGGTGGCCGGCAAGGAACGCATCACGCTGGAACAGGCCGAGGGTCGGGCGCGTTCCTATGCCTGGGAAATCGCGGCCGACTATTCGCACCCGACCGTGCGGTCCGCTTCGTTCCTGCTGACCACGTTCTGGAACCGGCTCTACGACGGCATCCGCACCCATCATTTCGACACGCTGAAGCAGGCGGCGCCGGGCCACGAGGTGGTCTACGTGCCCTGCCACCGCAGTCACATCGACTACCTGCTGCTGTCCTATCTGCTCTACGTCAACGGCATCGTGCCGCCGCACATCGCCGCCGGCGTGAACCTGAACCTGCCCGTGATCGGCTCGCTGCTGCGCAAGGGCGGCGCCTTCTTCCTGCGCCGCAGCTTCAAGGCGAACGCGCTGTATTCGGCCGTGTTCTCGGAGTACGTGACCCAGCTGTTCCAGCGCGGCGTCTCGATGGAGTATTTCATCGAAGGCGGGCGCAGCCGCACCGGCCGCCTGCTCGAGCCGCGCGCCGGCATGCTGGCGATGACGGTAAAGAGCTTCCTGCGCGAGTCGCGCCGTCCGGTGGTGTTCCAGCCGGTCTACATCGGCTACGAGCGCATCCTCGAGGGCAAGTCCTACATCGGCGAGCTGTCCGGCAAGCCGAAGGAAAAGGAATCGATCTTCGGCCTGCTCAAGTCGCTCAAGCTGCTGCGCGAGCGTTACGGCAAGGTCACGGTCAGCTTCGGCGAACCGGTGTACTTGACGCAGTTGCTCGACGAGCGCGTGGGGGATTGGCGCGCCACGGCGAAGGACGAACGGCCGGAGTGGTTCGGTTCGGCGGTATCGACCCTGGCCGAGCGCATCCTCGTCAACATCAACCGCGCTGCCGACGTCAATCCGGTCAATCTGCTGGCAGCGGCCCTGCTCGGCACGCCCAAGCACGCCATGGCCGAGGACGACCTGCAGCGCCAGATCGCCCTGAGCCAGCGCCTGATCGCCTCGGTGCCGTATTCCGAGCGCGTGACCATGACCGAACTCGATCCGGCCGGCGTGATCGCCTATGGCGAGAAGCTCGGCGTGATCCAGCGCGTCAAGCACTCGCTCGGCGACGTGCTGCACAGCACCGGCGACCAGGCCGTCCTGCTCAGCTATTTCCGCAACAACGTGCTGCACCTGTTCGCGACGCCGGCCTGGGTCGCGGTCTGCTTCCTCAACAACCGGCGCCTGCAGCGCGCGACGGTCGAGCGCCTCGGGCGCTTCATCTATCCGTTCATCCAGGGCGAGCTGTTCCTGCCCTGGACCGAGGACGAGTGGGCGGGGCGCATCGACGCGATGATCGGCCAGTTCGTGCAGGAGGGCCTGCTCGAATGCGAGGACGAGGGCAAGGTCCTGCGTCGCCGCGTCGGCCAGACCGACGAGGCCTACCAGTTGCGCGTCATCGCCAACTCGCTGCTGCAGGCCTTCGAGCGCTACTACATCGCGCTGGCCCTGCTGGTGAAGTCCGGCCCCGGCGTGCTCTCGACCGCGGAACTGGAGAACCAGTGCCAGCTGACCGCGCAGCGCCTGTCCCTGCTGCATACCCAGGCGGCGCCGGAATTCTTCGACAAGACCCTGTTCAAGGGCTTCATCGCGACCATGCGCGAACGTGGCGTGCTCTCGCTCGACGGCAACGCCAAGCTCTCGTTCGGCGACGACCTCGTCGCGATGGCCGAGGACTCCAAGCTCATCCTCAGCCGCGAGCTGCGCCACTCCATTCTCAAGCTCGCGGGCAGCAAGGACCGCAGCGAGGTCACGCCGCCGCCGCAGTCGCAATGAGGCGGCCGCCGGCCATTGCCGGCGTGGCGGTCATGGTATGGGCGGCGTGTTCCGTGGCGACCCTCGGACCCGGGCGATGCGCGTGCCTGCTCGCCCGGAGCGCCCAAGGTGACCTGTGGGACGTGCCCGGCGCAGGTGGGTCGCCGATCGATCGGGCCGATCGCGGCATCGAACGAGAGATGCCGGATCCGTGAAGTTGGCGGGGTCATGCGCCGCATCGGGTTTGTCCCCGATGGATGCCACGCCCACGAGGTCGGTGCGATGAATGAACATTGGATCGTCGGGCCACGCCGCGCGTGGCGCCTGTTGCACCGGCTGGTGATCGCCATCGCGCTGTCGGGAGCGCCGCCAGGCGCCGCCGCGGTCGAACATTTCGAGGGGCGCATGGCCTCGGGCGACGCGGTCGCGCTGGCACTCTCCGGCTTGGCGGGTGCGGTCACCGGCACCCTGCGCGACGACACCTACGCGTATGAGGTCGTGGCCGACATCGACGATCGCCGCCTGGTCGGTCAGGCCGAGCAGTCCGATCTCGGCATTCGCGTCGGACTCGATGGCGAATTGCGTGATGGCGGCATCGACCTGGAGATCCGCTTGTCGATTCTCGGCGAGGAAGCGTCCGAGCTGATTTGGCTGGTGCGCGCGGGTTCGGTCGCAAACATCCCGTCGGATGGATCGCCTCGCGAGAACGCGGCCACGTCCGCGCCCGGCGAGCGCGATCCGGCCCTGGTCGGCCACTGGGTCCACGAAGAGATCTACAACAGCGGCAGCGGCGCGGATTTTCTCGGCGCGTCGAGTCGCCGAGGCTTGATCCTGCGCGCGGACGGCGGCGTGGCCGATGGCGGCAGTGCCGTCAGCCTGTCCGGCGACGGCTATCTGGGCCAAAGCAGCGACGGCGGCAGCGGCGTTGTGCCCGGCGTGACCTGGTTCTCGCGCGGCCAGCACCTCTGGCTGCACAACGCCGCCGACGGCCGGACCGTCGATCTCGGTCGGTACTACGCCGAACCCGGGCGCATGATGGTCACCGCCGAGAATGGCCGGCGCATGCTGTTCATGCGGGCACGCTGATCAGGCCGGTTCGTCGGGAATCAGCTTGTTCTCGTAGTAGGTGATCATGTCCTTGATGCGCAGCTTGCGCTTCTTCAGGCGCTTGAGCTGGATTTCGTCGGCCTCGAGATTCCCGGCGAGGCTGGCGATGGCGACGTCGAGGTCGCGGTGTTCGGTGCGCAGTTCCACCAGGCGGCGGGCGATGAAGGCGGGATCGAGCGATTCGGTCATGGCGACACGCGCGGAGGACATCCGAGTGTAGCCCGGCGCCGGCACGGGCGGGAGCGCGCCGGCGCCGCTAAACTGGGCGGCCCACCGGAGGCAGGTCATGAGCCTCGAACCGAACCGCAAAGCCGAACTCGAATTCAACAAACTGCACAAGCGCCTGCGTCGCCAGGTCGGCCAGGCCATCGCCGACTACGCGATGATCGAGGACGGCGATAAGGTCATGGTCTGCCTGTCCGGCGGCAAGGACAGCTACACCCTGCTCGACATCCTGCTGCAGTTGCAGGCCAAGGCGCCGGTGCGCTTCGAGTTGGTCGCGGTCCATCTCGACCAGAAGCAGCCGGGCTACTCGCCGGAGATCCTGCCGGACCATCTGCGCGGCGTCGGCGTGCCGTTCACGATCCTGGAGCAGGACACCTACTCGGTCGTGAAGCGCGTGGTGCCCGAGGGCAAGACCATGTGCGGACTGTGTTCGCGCCTGCGTCGCGGCGCCTTGTACACGCATGCGAGCCTGCACGGCTTCACCAAGATCGCGCTCGGCCACCATCGCGACGACATCGTCGAGACGATGTTCCTGAACCTGTTCCACCACTCGAAGCTGGCGGCGATGCCGCCCAAGCTGCAGTCCGACGACGGCAGGCACATCGTCATCCGTCCGCTGGCCTATTGCGCCGAGGACGACATCGCCGAATATGCCGCCGCCAAACGGTTCCCGATCATGCCCTGCAATCTTTGCGGCTCCCAGGAAACCCTGCAACGCAAGGCGATCAAGGCGATGCTGGCGGAGTGGGAACGCAAGCATCCGGGACGCATCGAGAACACCTTCCGCGCCCTGACCGACGTGCGTCCCTCGCAGCTGGCCGATCGCCAGCTGTTCGATTTCGTCGCGCTCGGGGCCCGCGGCGAACGCAGCGACGCGCACGCCTGGCTGGCCGGCGAAGCGAGCGAGGAGACCGACCGCCCGGCACGCGCGGCGGCGGTCGCCGCCGCAAGCGGCCTCGACATCCTCGAAGCCTGAGCCCGCCTTCCACCGCATCCAGATCGTCGCCATCGAGCGACGATGAAACCGCCTTCCCGGAGTATTCCCGCATGTTTTTCCGCAACCTGACCCTGTTCCGTTTTCCCGAAGGCATCGAGCAGCGCTTCAAGAAGCTCGACGAGCAGCTCGCCGAGCATGAACTGCGTCCCTGCGGTCCGCTCGAGTTGCAGACGCGTGGCTGGGTGTCGCCCTATGGCCGGGGCGAGGCGATGTTTGCCGTCGCGCACGGCAGCGGTGCCCTGATGGCTCTGGGTGGCGAAGACAAGTTGCTCCCAACGGCGGTGATCAACCAGCATATTGCCGAGAAAGTCGAGGAACTGGAGAAGCAACGGGGACGCCCGGTCGGCGCCCGCGAGCGCCGCAAGCTGAAGGATGATGCCCTGACCGAACTGCTGCCGCGGGCCCTGGCCCGGCCCAGCCGGCTCGCCGGCTATGTCGATATCGCCAACGGATGGGTGGTCGTCGACACCAGCTCGCGCAAGGGCGCCGAGGGTTTCGTGTCGGCGCTGCGCAACGCGCTCGGCAGCTTCCCGGCGACCAGCTTGGAACCCGAGGAATCGCCGCGGGCGCTCATGACGGAATGGATGATCGAGGGTAAGCTCCCGAACGGATTCGCGCTCGGCGACGAGTGCGAGCTGAAGGACCCGGCCGACAACGGCGCCATCGTGCGCTGCCGTCGCCAGGACCTGGCCGCGGACGAGATGCGCGAACATCTGTCCAGCGGCAAGCAGGTCACCCAGCTCGCGCTCACGTTCGAGGAGCGGATGCGCTTCGTGCTCGACGAAACGCTGACCGTGCGCAAGTTCAAGCTGCTCGACATCGCGGTGGAACAGCTCGACCAGGGCGACCGCGATTCGGCCAAGGCCGAACTGGACGCACGCTTCGTGTTGCTGAGCGGCGAGGTGGCGCGTCTGCTCACCGCGATCGAAACCACGTTCGGCGTGCATCGGCCGCAGTCGCTCTGAGGCCGGGGTCGCCGACGCCGCGAGGTCGGCATGCCGCAATCGTTGTCGGACATCGTTGAACTGGAAACCCCGAACGGCCGGACCGTGCGCGTGCGCGCGGTCACCCATCCGCGGGCGCGAAGGCTGTCGCTGACGATCGGCGCCGGCGGCCCACGCGTGTCGGCGCCCGAAGGCACGCATCCGGCCACGGTCCGCGCCTTCCTGCGCGAGCATGCCGGCTGGCTGCAGAAGAAGCTGCGCGAACTGGAATTGACCGGGCGCAAGCTGGCGCCGCCGGTCCCGGGGCGCGCCGAAACCTTCACCTTCCGTGGCGTGCAATTGCCGGTGATCTGGCAGCACGATCGTTTCCCGCGCATCGCGGTCGCGCCCGGTCGGCTCGACTTCGCGCTTGACCTCGGCCACGACGACGCCCTGCGCATCGCCCGGCGCACCATGCGCGCGTTCCTGTTGCGCGAGATGCGGCGCGAGGTGGCGCGGCTGTCGTCCTACTTCGCGTTGAAGATCGGCAAGCAGCCGAGCGCGTTGCGCTTCCAGCCGATGCGCACGCTCTGGGGCAGCCTCAGCGCCGACGGACGCATGAACCTCGACCTCGCGCTGATGCTGGCGCCGCCGGAAGCGCTGGAATACGTGGTCGTGCACGGGATGTCGCACCTGTGGGTGCGCAACCACGGGCCGCGCTTCTGGGCCCGCGTCGCCGCCGTCGATCCGGATTTCGAGGCCCAGCGCGACTGGCTCAACCGCTACGGCCACGCCGTCAAGCACGAATTGTCGCGCTGGATCGGCGAAGACATCGACTGAGTACGTCGCCGGCGTGCGTGCCGTCGGCGTCCTGCGCTAGCCTTGCGTCCAAGGCATCGAACGGGGAACCACCATGCGCATTTGGATCGGATGGCCACTGCTGCTGTTGCCGCTGGCGGCGCCGGCGCAAACGCCGGAGGAAGACGAGCGGCGCATCGAGGAGATCGTGCGCGAGCGCTATGGCCCGACGCAGGCCGAGATCGAAGCGCTGGCCCTTCAGGGTCTCGGCCCGGACGGCCAGCCGCTGATCGATCCTGCCACCGGACTGCCGGTGGTTCCGGGTCCGGACATGGTGCTGACGCCGACCACCGAGCCGGCCCCGGTGCCGCCCGGCGCGACCGAACCGCCTGCGGCCGAACCGCCGCCGCCGGACCTGCCGCCGGTCGGGCCGATCCAGTTCGAGGACCTGTCCAAGCTCGTCGGCCATTGGGTCAAGCTCAAGACCTACAACGGCCGGACCTGGCAAGGCCAGGTCAAGGCCGTGAAGGGCAACGAAGTCCAGGTGACCGTCACCCAGCGCGGCGGTGCGGCGCTGATGACGCTGAAGAAGAACGCGATCGCTTCGCTGGAACGGATCTGAGGTAGGACCATGCTGCTGATCGCCACCCTTGTGCTGCTTGCGCTCGCCGGCTGGGCCGGACTGATCTATGTGCGCCTGTCCCTCCCGCTCGGGCTCCTGGTCGCGGCGCTGCCGCTGATCGGCATCGGCGTCGCCAGCGCCACCGGACAGCCGCTGGTCGCCTATGCCGCCCTGCTGCCGCTCGGGTATTTCGCCTACAAGAACCGCGGGTCGCAATACGACATCCTGATCCCGCTGATCGGCCTGGTCGCCGCAACCTGGTTCTGGACCTATGCCGCCGAGAAATCGCGGCTGGCCTCGGCGGCGGCCTACGAGGCGCAGGTCGCCGAGTTCCGCAAGCGGAGCGAGGCCAATGCCGCGGGTGCCGCGCAGACCATCGCGCGCTGGCCGGCCCAGGCCGCGAAGCTCAAGCAGCATCGCGGCAAGTTGGCCTTGGCCGATACCGGCGCCGAACTGGCGGTGCCCGAGCACTGGCGTTTCATCGAGGCCCGTCCCCTGCGCGATGCCTTGTCCGGCACCAAGCACTACCCGGGGCTCGGCGTGGTCGGCTGGCTGGTCCACGAACGCGTCGACCTGAGCCAGCTCGACACGATTTGGTACGTCGAGGTCTACGCCGAACAACGCGGTCACGTGAAGGCCTCGGGCGTCGACGACGGCGACCTCGAGCGGCGCAAGGGCGAAGCGACCGCCAGGATCAATGCCAAGGCCTTTGCCGCGGGTGCGCCGAGTTTCTCGTTCGTGAAGTTCCTCGAAGCGCCGAAGTACGACGCGCTGTACGACCGCGCCGTCTGGGTCGACCAGATGAGCTACCCGGGCGAGACCTCGCTGCTGCTCGACTGCTACGCGATCAAGCTGGGCAAGGAAGCGCAGTTGTGGTTCCGCATGCGCGAGCAGTTCGAAGGCGCGCGCGAGCTGTGCACGCGCAGCGTGCGTCTGATGGCGGCGAAGACCCAGTTCGCCAGCGGCGCCGGTTACGCCGACTACACCTGGCTGGTCGACGACAGCGCCGGTTTCGATCTCGGCGAAGTGATCGCCAGCGAACACCGCGTCGAGGAGTGACTCAGTCGCGGCGCAGTGCGGCCGCGACTTCCGCCGGCATTTCCATGTGCAGATGGTGGCTGCCGGCCAGGCGCGTCCAGCGCAGGTCCCCGACCACGCGGGTGCGCGCGAGCATGTGCTCGACATCGACGAAGGGCATCGGCGGATCGGCCACCACGAGGCGCGTCGGGCAGCGGATGCCGGCGAGATAGCCGCGCACCTGCGCTTCCGACAGCCGCATCGCGCTGGTCAGGGTCAGGCGCGGGTCGCTGGACCATTCGTAGCCGCTCTCGACGGCGCGCACGCCGCGCTCGACGAGCAGGCGCGCACTCGTTTCGCTGAGCGGCATGTCGCGGTTGCCGCGCCGCGCCGCGACGGCCGCTTCCAGCGAGGGGAAGCGGCGCAGTTGCTTGCCGGCGATGGCTTGGCGGTCGCGCAGGGCCTGCGCGAGCAGGCCCGGAAGCTTCTCTTCGGCCGTGCTGATCGGCCCGAGCGATTCGATCAGGTACAGGTGTTCGATGCGATCGCCCAGCGCCGCCGCGAGAATGCTGGCGATCGCGCCGCCGAGCGAATGCCCGAGCAACGAGAAGCGCGGCCAGCCCAGCGCCTCGACCACGGCCAACACATCGGTGCAGTAGTCGATGAAGTGATACCAGGCGCCGCTCGCGCGGTGCGAACTGCGGCCGTGTCCGGGCAGGTCGATCATCACGAGATCGTGCTCGGCGAAATGGGGTGCGATCGGCGTGAAGCTGGCGACGTTGTCCCGCCAGCCGTGCAGGGCCCGCAACTTCGGGCCGCCGGCGCGGCCGCAGCGACGCGCCGCGATGTGCAGCGGCGGCGTCTCGATCGTGAATTCCACGAACATGCTTCAGTCCCTGCCCGCCAGCTGGCGGTAGCGTTCGACGACCATCGGTCGCGCCGCTTCTTCTTCGCGCATCGACGCCGCCGAGAACTCGGGCCAGTGCGTGCAGCGTTCCCGCACCAGTTGCGCGACCAGGGCGGCGTGTTCATCCGACGCGTTCAGACACGGAACGTAGCCGTATTGTTCGCCGCCGGCGGCAAAGAAGCGGTCGCGGTTCTCGACGGCGATCTCCTCGAGGGTTTCCAGGCAGTCGACCGCGAATCCGGGACAAACCACGTCGACGGCCCGAATGCCGCGTGCGGGCAGGGCGCTCAGGGTTTCGTCGGTATACGGCCGCAGCCAGGGCTCGCGCCCGACGCGGGACTGGAAGGCGATCGTCCAGTCGCCCTCGCCCAGGCCAAGCCGTTCCGCGACGCGTCGAGCGGTGCCATGGCATTGGCAGTGGTACGGGTCGCCCGCATGCAGGTAGCGTTCCGGGATGCCGTGGAACGAAAACAACAGGTGGCGACGGCCCTGCGCGGCCCAATGGCGGCGGATCGCGTCGGCGACCGCTTCGGCATAGCCCGGGTGCCGGTAGTAGTCGCTGACGAAGGCGAGCTCGGGGATCCAGCGCCAAGTCCTGAGTTCGTCGGCGAGCGCATCGAAGACCGAGCCCGTGGTCGTTCCCGAGTACTGCGGGTACATCGGCAAGACCAGGATCCTTCGTACGTTCGCCGCCTGCAGCTCGCGCAGCACCGCGCCCAGCGCCGGTCGTCCGTAACGCATTGCGCTGCGCACCAGCACCGGGCCGGCGGCGATGGCCGACAACTTCGCGCCCACGGCGGCCATCAGGGCTTCGCTGTGCAGCAGCAGCGGCGAGCCGCCTTCGGTCCAGACCTGCTGGTAGGCATGAGCCGAGCGGCGGGGGCGGAAGCGCAGGATGATGCCGTGCAGGATCGGCCACCACTTCCAGCGCGGCAGCTCGACCACGCGCGGGTCGGACAGGAACTCGGCCAGATAGCGCCGTACCGCCGGGGTGTCGGGGGCGTCCGGCGTGCCCAGGTTCACCAGCACCACGGCCGCAGCCGGGCGGGCGCCATGATCGAAAGTCGAAAGACCGAGGTAGTTCATCCCGCCTTTCTACTACATCTTGGGGTGAACCCCGCGTGCGGCCGCGACGGCTGGGCTGTCGCGAAAATACAACAGGAAAACGCCGGCAAGGCTTTGATCCGTCTTGTGTCGTCCTTAAAATCGGGAGCGCTGTCCCCTGCGGACAGCCGACGATTATCCGAATAACAAGATCGAACGACGACAGGAAGAACCAGGGATGCGACGCAGCCTGCAAGCCGCAGTGCTAGCCATGTCGACCGCGATGGCATTGCCCGCGGCGGCGGAGTCGCTCGCCTATGGGGTCTCCTTCAACAAGCTGTACCGGATCGACCTCGCGTCCGGCCAGACCACCCTGATCGGCGAAACCGGTTTCAACGATGTCGAGGGATTGGCCCTGTCGCCATCGGGCGTGCTGTACGGCATCGTCGATTCGACGAAGACGCTGATCACGATCGACAAGCAGACCGGACGCGGCAGCCTGATCGGCAGCAGTCCGGGCAATACCGGCCTGACGGGCCAGGGCGTGGGCCAGTTCGACGCCCTCGACTTCGGTCTGGCGTTCACCTGCGATGGCCGTCTCTGGGCCTCCTCCGACACCACGGGCAAGCTCTGGCAGCTGAATCCCGCCTCCGGCCAGGCGACCTATGTCGGCAATCTGGGTGCGCAGATCACCGGGCTCGGGGCAAATGCCGACGGACTGTTCGGGCTCGGGTCGCAAGGCCATGAAGGCGTCTACCGCATCAACGTATCGACCGCCGCCGCGACCCGGTTCGGCGGTCTGGCGCCGAACCTGACGTTCGCCGATGGCGGTCTCGACTTCGATGCGGACGGAAACCTCTGGGCCATCCTCGATTACCGCCCGCCGGACGACAATCGCCCGAGCGACATCGTGCGCATCGACCTGGTGACCGGCGCGGCGACGTTCGTTGCGGCGACGCTGCCCGAAATGGAAGGACTGGCGATTTCGCCGATCGCGGCCTGCCGCGGCCCGGGCGGTGGCGCCAGCTCGCCCTACCTGGCGGTGCCGGCAACCGGTGTCGCGGCGCGCATGCTGCTGGCCCTTGCCCTGGTGTTCGGCGGCCTGGCGGCGTTGGCCGTGTCGCGCCGCGCCTGAAGGCGCCACTCACCGCAGATTCATCGGCGTCGCGGCAGATTGCGGTTCTGTATCCCGTTCCCGCAACAGAAGGATTTGCGCATGCCGATTCGCCACGTCCTCGCCCTTCTTGCGCTGCTCGCCCTCGCGCCGCTCGCTCTCGCCGGCGAGAAGGAAGACCGCCGCGCCCAGGATGCCGCCCGCGTACTCTCGGAGATCATGGCCGTGCCGGACAAGCGCGTGCCCAACCATCTGATCGAGAAGGCCGAGGCCATCGCCGTGATTCCGGACGTGGTCAAGGCCGGCCTGGTCGTCGGCGGCCGCCACGGCAAGGGCCTGATCGCGGTGCGTTCGCCGGATGGCACCTGGTCGAACCCGAGTTTCATTTCCCTGACCGGTGGCAGCTTCGGCTTCCAGGCCGGCGTGCAGTCTACCGACGTCGTTCTGGTGTTCCGTTCCAAGCGCGGCGTCGACCAGATCGTCAACGGCAAGTTCACCCTCGGCGCCGATGCGGCCGTGGCCGCAGGCCCGGTCGGACGCAACGCGCAAGCCTCGACCGACGCCCAGCTGAAGGCCGAGATCTACAGCTATTCGCGCTCGCGCGGTCTGTTCGCGGGCGTCGCGCTCGACGGTTCGGTGCTGAGCATCGACCACGACAGCAACCAGGCCACGTACGGTCGCAACATGACGCCGCGCCGCATCTTCGAAGGCGGTGTCGGCGCCGTGCCGAACGCGGTCGTCGACTTCCGCGACCGGCTTGAGGAATACACGGCACAGTAGCCGTCGCGGCGCTATCCTTGGCGCCTTCATCATTCGAGGTGGATCATGGGTTCCTTCAGCATTGGCCATTGGTTGATCGTGTTGCTGATCGTGGTGCTGATCTTCGGCACCAAGAAGCTGCGCAACATCGGCGGCGACCTCGGCGGCGCGGTCAAGGAGTTCAAGAAGGGCCTCGCCGACGGCGAGGACGCGCCCAAGCTCGAAGCCGACAAGAAGACGGCCGAAGGCGCCGCGCAGGCCGAGAAAGACAAGTCGGCCTGACGACCTGAACCATGTTCGATGTCGGCATCAGCGAACTGGCGTTGATCGCCGTGGTCGCGCTGATCGTGCTCGGCCCGGAGCGCCTGCCGCGTGCCGCGCGCACGGTCGGGGCCATGCTGCGTCGGCTGCGCTCGAGCTGGACCAACCTGCGCTACGAGATCGACCGCGAAATCGCCGCCGATGAACTCAAGCGCAGCCTGCGCGAGACCGAGGAAACGATCCGCAAGGCCGATCCGGTGGCTGCAGTGAAGCGCGAGTTCGAGCCCGGCAAGGATTCGAACCCGTCATGAGCGGTACGCCCGAAGTCGATGGCGAGCTGCCCTTCCTCGCGCATCTGATCGAATTGCGCGAGCGCCTGCTCAAGGCGGTGGCGGCGGTCGGCGTCCTATTCCTCGCCGGCATCCCGTTCGCGAACCGCATCTATGCGCTGCTCGCGCAGCCGCTGCTCGACAAGATGCCGGCGGGCACGAAGATGATCGCGATCGAGGTCGCGTCGCCGTTCCTGACGCCGCTCAAGCTGACCTTCTTCGCGGCGCTCGTGGTCGCGATGCCGTTCGTGCTGTACCAGGCCTGGGCCTTCGTGGCGCCGGGGCTCTACCGGCACGAGAAGCGCCTGGCGGTGCCCCTGCTGGTCTCGGCCGTGGCGCTGTTCTACACCGGCTGCGCGTTCGCGTATTTCCTGGTGCTGCCGGCGGTGTTCGGTTTCCTGCAGGCGGTGGCGCCGGTCGGTGTCGCGGTGATGACCGACATCACCCAGTACCTCGACTTCGTGCTGGTGCTGTTCCTGGCCTTCGGCCTGTGCTTCGAAGTGCCGGTCGCGGTGGTGATCCTGGTCCTGCTCGGCTGGGTGACGCCGGCGCAGCTGCGGGAGGCGCGCTCCTACGTGATCGTCGGCGCCTTCGTCATCGCCGCGGTGCTGACGCCGCCGGATGTCGTGTCGCAGCTGCTGCTGGCGATTCCGATGTGCATCCTGTACGAGCTCGGCATCCTGGCCTCGCGCTGGTTGCCGGCGCGGGCGGACGTGGCGAAGGCCTGACCGGATGGGTTGGTTCCGACAAGAAAACGGCCCCGTTCGGGGCCGTTTTCGTTCTCGCGGAAGCGCAGGCTTACGCGGCCGGCGGGGCGGGCGGAGCCGGCGGATCCATCGGTGCCGGCGGCGCCATCGGCGGTTGCGCCGGTTCGCTGCTGCCGAACACCTGGCGGTGCGCGAAATACATCGACGGGCCGCCGATCAGGGCGCCGAGGATGCCGAGCGCGAGCGCGCCGAGCAGCGGAATCCAGCCGATCACGATGGCGACGACGAAGAAGGCGATGCCGACGCACAGGAAGCCGACGACCACCGAGACCAGGTTGGCCATGCAGATCGCGAAGCTTTCCTTCATCGCGTCGAACGGCGCGACGTTGTCGAGCATCACCCGCGGCACCGCGAAATAGACCATGAAGGCCACCGCGATGGCCGCCGGAATCAGCAGCAGGCCGCCGATCGCCATGCCCGCGAAGCCGAGGCCGGCGCCGCTGGAGCTGCCGCTCGCGGCCGCGAACAAGGCGCCGCCGATCATCACCGCCACGATGACGCCGGCAACCAGGGCCAGGCCCACGGTCGGCAGGCACAGCGTGATCATCGGCCCGGCCTTGCCCGGTTGCTGGAAGGCGATGAACAGGTGGCTGATGTCGGCCTTGCGACCCTGTTCTTCCTCGCGCGCCGCCCAGACGAAGCCGCCCTGCAGCGCCGGACCGACCACGATCATTGCCAGGTTCAACAGCGGCACCGCCGAAATCACCGCGTAGATCAGGGCCATGACGATGAACACGCCCGGGTTCTTCATGGCCAGTTGGATCGCCGACGTGAACCAGTTGAAGACGTCGCCGATCTCGAATTTCCTGCTGCTCATTCCTTTACTCCCCGTATCCTGCGCGGGTTGCGCGGCGCGGAGCATAGCCCGAGGCGCGCCGCGGCGCAGCCGCCGCCCCGAACACTCGTTAGAATCCGCGGATGCTGGTCGTCAACGCGCGCATCCATATCGCCGACACCGAGCTGGAGGAGCGTTTCGTGCGCGCCTCCGGTCCCGGCGGGCAGAACGTCAACAAGGTCGCGACCGCGGTGGAGCTGCGCTTCGACGCGCGCCAATCGCCGTCGTTGCCCGAGGCCGTGCGCACGCGCCTGCTGGCGCGTGCGGATCGCCGCATCACCGACGACGGCGTCGTCGTGATCCAGGCCAACCGCTTCCGCACCCAGGAGCGCAACCGCGAGGACGCGCGCGAACGGCTGGCCGAGATGATCCGCGCCGCGACCATCGTGCCCAAGGCGCGCATCGCGACCAAGCCCACGCGCGCCTCGAAGGAGCGCCGCATCAACGAAAAGAAGACCCGTTCCGCGATCAAGCGCGGACGCAGCAGCCGAGTGGACCACGACTGATGACGCCGATCGCCGAACCCCTGCCGCCGAATGCGCCGCAACGTTATCCGCGCTGGCTGCGCGCCTTCGCCGCGGCCTGGCTGCGCCTGCTGGGCTGGAAGCTCGTCGGCCGCTTCCCCGACGAGAAGCAGCTGCTGATCGTGGTGGCGCCGCATTCCTCGGCCTGGGATGCGCTCTATGGCCTGTTGATCAAGGTCGCGGTCGGCATCGACATCCGCTTCATGGCCAAGCGCGAAGCGTTCTGGTTCCCGCTCGGCGCCTTGCTCAAGGGCCTGGGCGCCATCCCGATCGACCGTCGCGCCGCGCACGGCGTGGTCGGCGAAACCGTCGACGGCTTCCGCCGCAACCCGAACGCCTGGTTCCTGCTCGCGCCGGAGGGCACGCGCAAGGCGGTGCAGAAGTGGAAGTCGGGCTTCTGGCACATCGCGCGCCAGGCCGAGGTGCCGGTCTGCGCCATCTACATCCACTATCCGGACAAATGCTTCGGCATCGTCGACGGCACATTCCGGATGACCGAGGACATGGACGGCGACATCGCGAAGATCCGCGCGGCCCTGTCGCCCTACCGCGGCAAGCGCCGCGGCGTGTGACGACGCCGCCTCGACAGGCCGGATGATTTCCTCTGCGCTTTCCGGAGAACCGACATGCTCAAGATTGGCGACCGCATTCCCGATTTCGACCTCGTCACCGACCGCGGCGAACGCGTCTCGCCGAAGACGCTGAAGGGCGCGCGCGCGGTGCTGTACTTTTATCCGAAGGACGACACGCCCGGCTGCACCAAGGAGGCCTGCGCCTTCCGCGACGCCTTGCCGAAGTTCGATGCGGCCAAGGTGCGCGTGTATGGCATCAGCGCCGACGATGCCAAGTCGCACGGCAAGTTCGTCGGCAAGTACCGGTTGAACTTCCCGCTGATCGCCGATCCGGATCGCATCGCCATCGAAGGCTTCGGTGTCTGGGTCGAGAAATCGCTGTATGGCCGCAAGTACATGGGCATCGCCCGCGCCAGCTTCGCGATCGACGGCGATGGCCGGATCGCGCAGGTCTGGGACAAGGTCAAGCCCGAGACCCATGCCGAGGAAGTGCTGGCCTGGATGACCGGCGCCGCCCCGGCGACCGCGAAACCGGTTGCGAAGAAAGCGGCGCCCGCGAAGACCGCCGCAGGCAAGAAGCCCGCGGCCAAGAACGTGCCCGCCAAGAAGGCGCCGGCAAAGAAGGCCGTGGCCAAGAAAGCCGTCGCGAAGAAGGTCGCGAAGAAGCGCTGATGCAGGCGTTCGGGGCGCGGATTCAGCGCTCCGAATGGCCCGACTCGAACCAGTCGCGGCGAGTGAACATGCCGGGCTTGATCAGGTCGATGAAGGCGCGCGCCTGCGGGCTGAGGTACTTGCCCTTGCGCATCACCACGCCGTAGCTGCGCTGCGGGAACCAGGCGCGCATGTTGCGCACTTCGAGGCGGTCGCCGGGGCGCAGGCAGAGCCCGGTCACGATGGAGATGCCAAGCCCCATCGACACGTATTGCTTGATGATTTCCCAGCCGCCGACCTCGATCGCGACCTGGTAGGGCACGCGCGCCTGCTGGAAGATCAGGTCGACGAGGCGGTACGTGGTCATGCGTCGTGGCGGCAGGATCAGTCCGTAGGGCGAGAGATCTTCGAGCCGGATCTCGGCCTTCTGCATCAGCGGATGGTTGGGCGGCGTGATCAGCATCGGGTCGAAGTGGTAGACCGCCTCGTAGGCGAGATCGCTGGGCACGTCGATCATCGAGCCGACCGCGAAATCCGCGGTGTCCGAACGCAGCATCGACAGGCCTTCGGCGCCGGTCACGTTGACCAGGTGCAGACGTACCTTCGGATGGCGCTCGCGGAAGGCCTGGACCAGGTTCGGCAACAGGTACTGGATCGTGGAGATGCCGGCGGCGATGGTCACTTCGCCCGCGTCCATGCCGAGGGCGCC
>CALMWD010000389.1 GCA_937873105.1 uncultured Rhodanobacteraceae bacterium | reverse complement strand
CGGTCGCGGCGATGTGGCGCGAGCAGCTCGGGGTGCGCACGCGCCTGGTCAACGAAGAGTGGAAGGTGTTCGTGCAGAACCGTCGCGTCGGTCGCCTGACCGAAGTCTTTCGCGGCGGCTGGATCGCCGACGTCGACGATCCGCTCGCCTTCCTCGAAGCCTTCGACGGGCCTGGACCGAACAACTGGACCGGTTACGACGACGACGCGTTTTCGCTGGCGCTGGCCGAGGCGCGCGCAACGCCCGATCCGGTGTTGCGGCGGCGTCGCTACGCCGAGGCGGAAGCCCTGCTGATGCGGTCGCAGCCGATCCTGCCGATCTACTTCTACGTGTCCAAGCATCTGGTGCGCGACGAGGTCGAGGGTTACGTCGCGAATCCGCTGGATCGCCATCCCTCGCGCTGGATGCGGCTGCGCGAGGCAGGGCGATGAGGCGCTTCTTCGCTCGCGCCGGCGAGGCGCTGCTGACGCTGTGGCTGCTGGTCACGCTGTGTTTCGTGCTGATGCGCGCGGCACCGGGCGGGCCCTTCGACATCGAGCGCGAGGTGACGCCGGAAATCCGTGCCCGCCTGGAGGCGCGCTACCACCTCGACGAGCCGCTGCCGAAGCAATACCTGCGTTACCTCGTGCAACTGGCGCGCGGCGACCTCGGCCCCTCGTTCCAGTATCCCGACTACACGGTCAACGAGCTGATCGCGGGCGGGCTGAAGGTGTCGGTGCCGCTCGGCATCGCAGCCCTCGCGCTCGCCGTGCTGATCGGCGTGCCGCTCGGCCTGCGCGCCGGTTGGCGCGAGGGCAGCATCGGCGACCATGTCGCCAGCGGCCTCGGGCTGATCGGATTGGCCCTGCCGAAGTTCGTGCTCGCGCCGTTGCTGGTGCTGTGTTTCGCGGTCTGGCTCGGCGTATTGCCCGCGGGTGGCTGGGACGCCGCGGACCCGCGCCACGCCGTGTTGCCGGTGATTGCGCTGGCCGCGCCCAACCTCGCCTACGTGGTGCGCCTGACCCGCGCCAGCCTGATCGAGGTGCTGGCCAGCGACTACGTGCTCGCCGCGCGCGCGCGCGGCATCGAAGGCCGCGACCTGCTGATCCATCACGCCCTGCGCCCGACGCTTGCCCCGATCGTGGCCTGGCTCGCCCCGGCGACGATCGCGCTCGTCACCGGCTCGGTCGTCGTCGAACAGGTTTTCGGCATCCCCGGCATCGGGCGCTATTTCGTGCAGGGCGCGCTGAACCGCGACTACACCCTGGTCATGGGCGTCGCCCTGACCGCCGGCCTCGCCATCCTGCTCGTCAACCTCGCCGTCGACGTGCTGCGCGGATGGATCGATCCGCGGTTGTCGTCGGCGTCGGCGACGCCCGATTGATCACCCCCGCGCCACACCGCCCTGGCGGCGGGCGACGACCATGGCCTTGAGGGCATTGAGGGCGGCGCTGAGGGCGTAGTCGCTGTCGAGTTCGGGATCGCGGACGATGTCGGCGGCGGCCTCGGGTTCGCCGGCGTCGAGATGGCCGCTGAGCGTGGCCTCGGATTCGAGGATCTGCGGGCCGCGGTCTTCGCGGACCAGCTGCACGTCGGACAGGACGATGTCGGGCGTGATGCCCTGGGCCTGGATGGAATGGCCGCTCGGCGTGTAGTAGCGGGCCGTGGTCAGCTTGATGGCGCCGCCCGATTCGAGCGGCAGTATGTTCTGTACCGAGCCCTTGCCGAAGCTGCGCTTGCCGATCACCAGCGCGCGCTGATGGTCCTTGAGCGCGCCGGCGACGATCTCCGAGGCCGAGGCGCTGCCGCCGTCGATCAGCACCACGACCGGGGCGCCGTCCATCAGGTCGCCGGGGCCGGCGCCATAGGTGCCGTCGGCCGAGGCCAGGCGGCCTTCGGTCTTCACCACCACGCCGCCTTCGAGCAGGGCGTCGGCCACCTCGACCGCGGACTGCATGACGCCGCCGGGGTTGTCGCGCAGGGCCAGCACCAGGCCGCGCGGCGCGCCGCCGTCGGCCTTGAGCTTGCGCAGTCGGTCGCGGAATTCGGTGCCGGTGTTCTCCTGGAACACGCTGATGCGGGCATAGGCGTAGCCCGGTTCGAGCCAGCGCGTGCGCACCGACTGCGCCAGGATCACCTCTCGTGTGAGCTTGAACTCGAGCAGGCGCTCGCCGCCCTCGCGTTCGATGGTCAGCGCCACTTGGGTGCCGGCCGGGCCGCGCAGCTGGTCCAGGGCTTCGTCCTCGCGCTCGGCGACGGTCACGCCGTCGATGGCGACGATGGCGTCGCCCGCCCGGATGCCGGCCCGCGCCGCCGGCGAGTCGTCGATCGGCGCGATCACGCGCAACACGCCGTCGACGCCGATGACTTCGATGCCGAGCCCGCCGTAGATGCCCTGCACGCCCTCGTCCCAGTCCTTCAGTTCGTCTTCGCTCAGGAAGGCGCTGTGCGGATCGAGGTCGGCGAGCACGCCGGCGATCGCGCCCTGGAACAGCGTCTGGTCGTCGACCGGATCGACGTAACCTTCCTTCACGGCGCGCAGCACCGAGACGAAGGTGCGCAGGTCCTCGGGCCGGATCTCGATGGCCGGGCGCGCCGGCTGGCCTTCCACCGGCGGCACCTCGGTCGCTGCGCCGGCCAGCAGCGGGAACATCAGGCAAATCGGCAGAACCAGTCGCATCGGGCGATTTCCACGGGAACTCCGGGCCCACGATAGCCCGCTTACGCCGCGCCGTCACCGGCCTGTTTGTTTTTCGTCAAGGCCGGGGCTACAATGCGCGCCCTTTTTTCCGGGGTCACCCGGGTCTGCATCTCAACGGAGAGATCATGCCAAGCGTCAAAGTCCGCGAAAACGAACCTTTCGAGTTCGCCCTGCGTCGTTTCAAGCGCACCTGCGAAAAGGCCGGCATCCTGGCCGAGACCCGCAAGCGCGAGTTCTACGAAAAGCCGACCCAGGAGCGCAAGCGCAAGGCCGCCGCGGCCGTGAAGCGTACGCTGCGTCGCGTGATGCGCGACGTCACCAAGCGTCAGCGCATGTATTGATCGGCCTCGGGAGCGAGAGTTCCCGAACCGATAGCAAGACCGCACTCTCCGTAGCCGGCGCTGCCCTCGCACCGCCGGCTTTTTGCGTTTCCGAATTTCCACGATGCCCAGGCATCCCGCACCAGGACACGAGCATGAGCCTCAAGCAGCAACTGACGGACGACATGAAGGCCGCGATGAAGGGCGGCGAGAAGGACAAGCTGCAGGTGATCCGCCTGATCAATGCCGCGATCAAGCAGCGCGAAGTCGACGAACGCATCACCCTCGACGACGCCCAGGTGCTGGCCGTGCTCGAGAAGATGGTCAAGCAGCGCAAGGACTCGATCACCCAGTACGAAGCCGCCGCGCGCGAGGACCTGGCCCAGGTCGAACGCTACGAACTCGGCGTGATCCAGGCCTACCTGCCGGCGCAGATGTCGGCCGAGGAAGTCGAAGCCATCGTCGTCGCGGCCGTCGCCGAAGCCGGCGCGACCAGCGCCAAGGACATGGGCAAGGTCATCGCCCTCGTCAAGCCGAAGGTCGCCGGCCGCACCGACATGGGCAAGCTGTCCGAGCTCGTG
>CALMWD010000388.1 GCA_937873105.1 uncultured Rhodanobacteraceae bacterium | reverse complement strand
CGGAAGTCGCGATCGAGCACGAAGATCCCATCGGCGGCGTTTTCGATCAGCTTGGCCAGGCGGGGTTCGCCCGACAGGCGCATGCGCTCGGCGAGCAGGGCGGCGGTTTCGCGGCTGGCCAGGGCCTGGCGCGCGACCACGCAGGCGATCAGCACGCCGCCCCAACCCAGCAAGCTGGGCAAGCCCGGCGCCGCGGCCCCACCGGACCCGGCCGCCACCGCCGCGATCAGGACGTAACCGGCCGCGAGCGCCAGGTAGGGCAACACCGCGAAACGACCGACGCGATCGCCGCGCGGCTCGTGGAAGGCCTGGGCACGGCGGCGCGCGGTATCGGCCATCCACACGAACATCACGGCCTGCGCGAACCACAGCAGCTCGGCGAACACGGCCTGCGCGCCGGCCAGCCGTTGCAGCAGGATCCACAGCAGGTCGCCGGCCAGACTGGCGGCCAGCGCGGCGCCGAGCAGCAGGTAGACGCTGCGCGTCGGCCCGGTCGGCAGGCGCAGCAGCACGGTCGCGATGCCGACCAGGGTCAGCAGGTCGCCGACCGGATAGGCGATGGCGACCCAAGCCACCAGCGGATCGGCATGGTGGTTCGCGACCAGGGCGGGACGGATGCCGAAATGCCAGACGAACATGCCGCCGCCGACCGCCACGGTGGCGCAGTCGAGCAGGAACTTGCCGAGGTCGGCGCGACTGCCGAACACGCGCGGCAACTGCAGCAGGCCCGCCAGCATCAGCGGGAAATAGCTGAGGTAGAAGACGTCCGAGAGGCCGAACAGCGGATTCTCGGCACCGCGCAAGGCCAGCCAGGAACGGTGTGCCTCGCCGAGAAAGACCGAGGTGACGGCCGCGCCGATGCACAGCCAGGACCGCCGCACCCGCCCCGGCCGCAGGTGCGCGACGGCGTGGTGCAGGACCAGGACGGCGGCGACGAACAGCAGCATCGTGCGCGCGAGCGCATAGACCGCGTCCGGCGGCGGCGCGCCGGTCAGGGCCGGCGGCAGCACGAACACCAGCCAGGCGGCGCCGACCACGTCCGCAAACACGCTCGCGCGATAACCCTGCAGCCGGCCCCTGCCCTCGCCTTCCGGCACGGCTTGATTCGGGTCGTGCCGCGTCGCGTCCGCCATCCCCGTCTCCTGCAACCTCGGGGATGGTGCCATCAGCCGGAAGTTCGGCCAATCACGCCGACCGCTTCGCCGTGGTCAATCTTTGTCTTCGGCGACCGCGATCAGCCGGCGCCGAGCAATTGCCGGATCAGCGCGGCGATCTCGTCCTTGCTGCCGGTCACCGTCATCCAGGTGTCGCGGGTGTAGGCGGTACCGAAGGTGACCGCATATTCGACGCGGTCGTTGCCCTCGTCGTCCATGCTCGGATACGAATCCGGCTTGCTGACATAGGCAATGCGGTTGGCGTCGATGATGTTGCCGTTCGGCAATTTGACCCAGCGTGCGCTCATGCTCCGTCCTCGATGGCGATTGGCTGGCCGCGAGCATACTGCCGGGCGTCAGCCGCCGGCATCCGCCGCGGCGAGCAGGCTCAGGGCGAAGGCGGCGCTGTCGACGAAAAAGTCGGGGTGGATGGCCGCGAAGGTGTCGCCCGGCCGGTGGTAGTCGTCGTGGTCGGGCACGCCGAGATAAAGAAAGGGCACGCCGGCCTCGTGGAAGCGACCGTGATCGGACGCGTGCACCCAGTCGTCGGCGTCCCAGAACGGGCGCGGCTGGTCATGGCCATACAGCACCACGATCGGCGCCTGCGCGCGCAGCGGATCGACCAGCGCCTTGAGTTCCGGGTGTTGCCAGGTGCCGGTGGCGAACAGCAGCCTGTCGCTGCTTCGCGAGAGCATGTCGAGGTTGAGATTCAGGCGGATCCCGGTCATCGGCAGGACGCCGCTATCGACAAAGTGGCGCGCACCGGCGATGCCGGTTTCTTCGCCATCGAACAGCGCGAACACGATGCTGTGGGCGGGCGGATTCGCCTTGAAATGGGCGGCGGCGGCCAGCAGCGTCGCGACGCCGGAGGCGTTGTCGTCGGCGCCGGGATGGATGCGGCCGCCGCGTTCGCCGAGGTGGTCGTAATGGGCGCTGACCACGAGGTGGTCATCCGGCCGCTTGCCGCCGCGAATCAGGCCCAGCAGGTTCACGCCGCGGGTTTCGATGCCGCCGGTCCAGAACTGGCGGATGCGGCGCCGCTGGAAGCTGAAAGGCTGGCGGTAGTCCGGCACCAGCGGCTCGACGCCGAGTTCGCGCAAGCGACCCACCAGGTAGTCGGCGGCCAGTCGCCCGCCTTCGGTATCGACGCGACGCCCGCCGTACTTGTCCGACGCCAGCTCGCGCACATCGGCCAGCAAGCGCTCGCGATCGGGCTGCACCGGCAAGGGCTGCACGGTTCGGCCCGCCAGCGCCGCGCGCTGCCCGTCCCAATCCTCGCGTTCCGGCGCGAACGAGGCGGCGTAGATCCAAAGCCCCAGGAGGCCGATGGCCGCCACCGCGACCAGTCGTTTCAGCATGCGCCACAGCCGGGCGCGCCAGCGTTGTCCTCGCGAGGATGCGACTTCGTTCGGCATGCGTGACTCCCGCGCAAAGCCCTCACGATAGCGTGCGCGGCCGGCCCTCACGCCGGCCGGACGTCATGCCGATGCGGCCTGCACGCGCTCGACCACGGCCGCCGTTGCTTCGGACGTGCTTGCCGTTCCGCCGAGGTCGCGGGTGAGCACCCGGTCCGTGATCGCGCGATGCACGGCGGACTCCAGCATCGTGGCCGCCTCCGGTGCACCCAGCGACTGACGCAGCATCATCGCCGCACTCAGGATCGTGCCGTAGGGGTTCGCGACGCCCCGGCCGGCGATGTCCGGGGCCGAGCCGTGGATCGGCTCGTAGACACCGGGGCCATCGTCGCCGACGGATGCGCTCGGCATCAGCCCGAGCGAACCCGACACCGCCGCGCATTCGTCGGTGAGCACGTCGCCGAACAGGTTCTCGGTGACGATGACATCGAAGTCGCGCGGGCGACTGACCAGGTACATGGCCATGGCGTCGACCAGCAGGTGTTCGAGCTGCACGTCCGGGAACTCGTCGCGGACGATGCGCGTCACGACTTCGCGCCACAGCCGCGAGGTTTCCAGCACGTTCGCCTTGTCGACCGAAGTGAGTTTGCCGCGGCGACGGCGCGCCAGCGTCGCGGCGGTGCGCGCCACGCGTTCGACTTCGGCCACGGTGTAGGCACATTCGTCGGTGGCGCGGACATCGCTGCGCGTGCGCTGGCCGAAGTAGATGCCGCCGGTCAGTTCGCGCACGACGATCAGGTCCACGCCTTCGATGCGCTCGCGCTTCAGCGGCGAGGCATCGACCAGGGCCGGATGCACCTGCAGCGGCCGGAGGTTGGCATACAGGCCGAGTTCGCTGCGCAGCCGCAGGAGACCCGCTTCGGGGCGGATCTCG
>CALMWD010000387.1 GCA_937873105.1 uncultured Rhodanobacteraceae bacterium | reverse complement strand
CACGACGCGCGTCGACTTCGTCGCGGGCCGCGAGGATGGCGTGAAGGCGCTGTCGCGCCTCGACCAGGTGCGGATGGCGCCGCCGATGGCGTCCGCCGAGGCGCTGGTCTGCGACCGCGACGGCTTCGTGCTGGGCGGCCGATCGGCCAACCTGTTCGCGTTGTTCGGCACGACCTGGGCCACGCCGCCGGCGGCGCGCGGCACCATCGCCGGCGTCGCGCGCGCGATCCTGCTGGCATCGCCGCCGCCGGGATTTTCGGCTAGGGTGCAGACGATGCATCGCGACGCCCTGGACCATGCCGACGCCGTCTTCCTGTGCAACGCCGTGCGCGGCCTGATGCCGGTGCGCCGCATCGACGCGCGCGACTTGCCGCGCGTGGCCGCCGTCGACACGATGATGCACTTCTTGAACCCCGAGCTCGGATTGCCGGAAGCCTGAGATGCGCTGGATCAAACGACTCTTCCTGCTGCTGTTGATCGTCGCGGTCGCGGCCGGCGTGCACCTGTACCGCGATTACCAGCGCTTCGCCGATACGCCGCTGACCCTCAACAAGCACGAGCACGTGCTGGAAGTGAAGCTCGGCACCTCGTTCCGCAGCATCGTGCGCAAGATCAAGTCCGAAACCGGCAACCCGGCGCCGTGGTTGTACTGGCGCGCGCTGGCGCACGAGATGGGCGTGCTCGACGGCCTGCATGCCGGCGAATACGCGCTGACCCAGATCGTCACGCCGCGCGTGCTGCTGCGGCGCATGGCCGACGGCGACGTGATCCACCACCAGTTCACGATCATCGAAGGCTGGCGCTTCAAGGAATTGCGCCTCGCCCTGGCCAGGGAAGACAAGCTCGAGCAGACGCTCGGCGGCCTGTCCGACGCCGACGTGATGGCGCGCGTCGGCGCCGAGGGCGTGCATCCGGAAGGGCGCTTCCTGCCCGAGACTTATTCGTTCGTGCGCGGGCAGAAGGACGTCGACGTGCTCAAGCGCGCCTACAAGGCGATGCAGACGCAACTCGCGCAGCGCTGGGCCGAGCGCGATCCGCAATTGCCGCTGGGATCGCCGGACGAGATGTTGACGCTGGCCTCGATCGTCGAGAAGGAAACCGGCCAGGCCGCGGAACGGCCGCGCATCGCCGGCGTGTTCGTGCGGCGGCTGAAGATGCCGATGATGCTGCAGACCGATCCGACCGTGATCTACGGCCTCGGCGACCAATTCAACGGCAACCTGACGCGCAAGCATCTGGAAACCGACACGCCCTACAACACCTACACCCGCTTCGGCCTGCCGCCGACGCCGATCGCGCTGCCGGGCGACGCCGCCCTGGCCGCGGTCGCGAATCCGGCCGAAGGCGACGAGTTGTACTTCGTCGCCAAGGGCAATGGCGAACACGCGTTCTCGGCGACGCTGGCCGAACACAACCGCGCCGTGCGCGCCTACCAATTGCGATGAGCCGGGGCCGTTTCATCACGCTCGAAGGCGGCGAGGGCGCCGGCAAGAGCACGGTCATGGCGGTGATCGCCGCGGTGCTGGCCGAGCGCGGCATCGCCTGCGAGATGACCCGCGAACCCGGCGGCACGCCGCTGGCCGAGGCGATTCGCAACCTGGCCCTGGACGCGCACTGGACCGGGACGATGCGACCCGAGACCGAATTGCTGCTGGTCTTCGCGGCGCGCGCGCAACATGTCCGCGAACGCATCGAGCCGGCGCTCGCGGCCGGACGCTGGGTGGTCTCGGACCGCTACACCGATGCGAGTTACGCCTATCAGGGCGGCGGCCGCGGCCAGCCGACCGAACGCATCGCGGCGCTGGAAGCCTGGGCCGCGCCGATCGCGCCCGACCTGACCTTCCTGCTCGACGTGCCGGTCGAACAGGGCCTGGCGCGCGCGTTCTCGCGCGGCGAACGCGACCGCATGGAGCGCGAACAGGCCGAGTTCCACGAGCGCGTGCGCGCTGCCTATCACGCCCGCGTCGCGACCGATCCGGCGCGGTTCCGGGTGGTCGACGCGGGCCGGTCGCAGGCCGAAGTCGCGGCCGCGGTGCGGACCGAGTTGCTGCGCTGGATGGATGCGGCATGAGCCTGCAACCCTGGCTGGCTTCGATCTGGGAGGGTTTGTGCGCGCGCATCGCGGCGCAGCGCTTTCCGCACGCCTTGCTGGTCGTCGGTGCCAGCGGGCTCGGCAAGCGCGACCTGGTCGCGGCCCTGGTCGCGCGCCTGCTGTGCCCGACGCCGCGAGGCGACGGCTTCGCCTGTGGCCTGTGCCGCGGTTGCCAGCTGCGCCTCGCGGGCACCCATCCGGATCGCCTGCACGTGACCCTGGAAGCGCGCGACGACGGCAAGCTCCGCACCGAGATCACCATCGACCAGATCCGCACCCTGGGCGAACGCTTCGCGGCCCGCCCGTCCTTCGGCGGCTGGCAGGTGGTGACGATCGATCCCGCCGACCGCATGAACGTGGCCGCGGCCAATGCGCTGCTGAAGACGCTGGAAGAGCCGGCCGCGAATACCGCCTTGATCCTCGTCGCCGACGAGCCGGCGCGGCTGCCGGCGACGATTCGCAGCCGCTGCCAGCGCATCGAACTGCGTCCGCCCGATCCGGCGGCCGCGCGCGCCTGGCTGCTGGCACAGGGTGGCGAAGCCGCCGCCGCGGACGAGGCCCTGCTGTTCGCCGACGGCAATCCCGGCGCCGCCAAGGCCATGCTCGATGCCGGGTTCGGACGCAGGGTCGATGCGCTGATTTCCGACATGGACGATGCCGCTCGGGGCCGCCCGCTGGCCGCGATCGCCGCACGCTGGGGCGAGCAGGACTGCGATGCCCTGTTCGCGATGCTGGCGCGCCTCGTGGTGCTGGCGATGCGAACCGAACCCGGGACCGCGTCGCTGCCGCGCATCGCCGCGATGGCGCGCTTGACCGCGCAGGCCGATTTCCGCAAGCTGCAGGCATGGTGGGATCACCTGAACCTCGCGCGGGCGCGCCTGTCGACGCCCTTGCGCAAGGATCTGGCGATCATCGAATTGCTGGACGAATGGCGCGCCGCGGTGAACGCGGACGCCGCCTGAGGAGTCGACGATGGGTGCAGTACCGGGCGCGATGGGCGGCATGCCGCGGCAGGGCATCCTGTCGCTCGCGATCAAGGACAAGGGCGCGCTCTACAACGCCTACATGTCGTTCGTGAAGGGCGGCGGCCTGTTCGTGCCGACGACGAAGCGCTACAACCTCGGCGACGAAGTCTTCATCCTGCTCTCGCTGATGGACGACAAGGACCGCCTGCCGGTCGCCGGCAAGGTGGTCTGGATCACCCCGCAGGGCGCGCAAGGCAACCGCACCGCCGGCATCGGCGTGCAGTTCAACGACACCGCCGACGGCGAAGCCGCCAAGTCGAAGATCGAGGCCATCCTCGGCGCCACGCTCAACGCCGAGCGGCCGACGCACACGATGTGAGTGAACGCCCCGCCACGCTTCAGTGCGCGGCGGGCAGATCAAATGCACGAACTGTTTGGACCAGTTGCCGCTCGAAGAAGGCACGCGTGTGCGGCAGTTGCAGGTGCGCCTGCAGGGCTGCGGCATCGGCGAAATGTTCGAGCAGGATGAAATCGTCCGGTGCCGACAGCGACTGGTAGAAGCTGAACTCGCGGCACCCGGGTTCGCGGCGCGTTTCCGCTTCGAGATGCTGCAAGGCCGTGCGCAAGGCGTCGGCACGTCCAGCCTTGCCGCGGATGCGCGCCAGTTTGCGGATCGATGTGTCTTGGGGCGGGTTCATGGCGGTGGTCTTTTCCTCGGCATCGTGATCCGGACTCATGTGCAGGCGCTCAGGCAGGGGTGGAGGGATCCCCGGGAGTCTTGGCCTGGAGCATCCGCCAGTCCGGCGAGAACCGAGCGGGATGGAGATTGGCCGGTGCCGGATCGGGCGGTACCGGCCGCATTCCCGGTACCTGCGGTTCGACAGGACATGGCCTTCGGTCTTGAAAGACGGCAACTCGCCCCGACCTGCGCCCAGTCGTCTTCAACGGAACCACACACATGACCGCCGAGACCGCCTCCCAGACCGAAACCCGCCGCTTCGAAGCCGAAGTCGAGCAGGTCCTGAAGCTCGTCACGCACTCGCTGTACTCGCACAAGGAGATTTTCCTGCGCGAACTCGTCTCGAATGCTTCCGATGCGCTCGACAAGCTGCGTTTCGAAGCCATCGCCCGGCCCGAACTGACCGCCGGCGACGCCGACCTGCACATCGAGATCGAATTCGACAAGGCCGCGCGCACGCTGACCCTGCGCGACAACGGCATCGGCATGAGCCGAGATGAAGTGATCGAGAACATCGGCACGATCGCGCGTTCCGTCACGCGCCGCTTCCTCGAATCCCTCACCGGCGACGCGCGCAAGGACACGCAGCTGATCGGCCAGTTCGGCGTCGGCTTCTATTCGACCTTCGTGGTCGCCGACTCGGTCACCCTGGTCACGCGCCGCGCCGACCTTCCGGCCGACCAGGGCGTACGCTGGACCTCGAACGGCACCAGCGACTACGCGCTCGACGCCGTCACCGAAGCGCGTCGCGGCACCACGATCACCCTGCACCTGAAGCCGGAAGAAGACGAGTTCCTCGACGGCTGGAAGCTGCGCAACCTGGTCGGCAAGTACTCCGACCACATCGCCTTCCCGATCCGCATGGCGAAGGAGAGGTTCGGCGAGGAAGGCGAATCGTCCGAACCCGAGATCGAGACGATCAACCATGCCTCGGCGCTGTGGACGCGGCCGAAGAACGAGTTGAAGGACGAGGACTACGTCGCGTTCTACAAGCATGCCGCGCACGCCTACGACGAACCGCTGGCCTGGACCCACAACCGCGTCGAAGGCAACCAGAGCTACACCAGCCTGGTCTACCTGCCGACGCAGGCGCCGTTCGACCTGATGTTCTCCGGCCGCGACGAACGCAAGGGCCTCAAGCTCTACATCCGCCGCGTCTTCATCATGGATGCCAGCGAGCACCTGCTGCCGGCCTACCTGCGCTTCGTGCGCGGCGTCGTCGATTCCGACGACCTGCCGCTGAACGTGTCGCGCGAGATCCTGCAGGAGAACAGGCTGGTCGCGCAGATCCGCAGCGGACTGACCAAGCGCACGCTCGATCTGCTCGATTCGCTCGCCGCCGACCAGCCGGAGAAGTACGCGACCTTCTGGTCCAACTTCGGTGCCGTGCTGAAGGAAGGCGTGGCCGAGGACCACGGCAACCGCGAGCGCATCGCCAAGCTGTTGCGCTTCGCCTCGACCAAGGGCGAGGGCGGCGCCGCGAAGGTTTCGCTCGACGACTACATCGGCCGCATGAAGGACGGCCAGGACACCATCTACTACATCACCGCGGACAGCTTCGCCGCCGCCAGCGGCAGCCCGCAGATCGAGGCGCTGAAGGCGCGCGACGTCGAAGTGCTGCTGATGGGCGAGCGCATCGACGAGTGGATGATGGGTTACCTGCACGAATACGCCGGCAAGAAGCTGCGCAACGTCGCGAAGGGCGAACTCGATCTGTCCAAGCTCGGCGCCGTCGACGAAGCGCAGGAGAAAGCCGCCGACGAGGCCGCCAAGCCGGTGATCGATCGCGTCGCCGCGCTGCTCGGCGCCAAGGTCAAGGACGTCCGCGCCAGCAAGCGCCTGACCGAATCGGCGTCGTGCCTGGTGGTCGACGAATACGACATGGCCCCGCACCTGAAGCGCATGCTCAAGGCCGCGGGCCAGGACGTGCCCGATGCCGCGCCGACGCTGGAGATCAACGCGAACCACGTCCTGGTGCAGCGCGCCGCGAACGAACCGGACGAAGACCGCGCCCGCGATCTCGCCGTCTTGCTGCTCGAACAGGCGCAGTTGCTGGAAGGCGCCGCGCTCGATGATCCGGCCGGTTTCGTTAAGCGCATGAATGCCCTGATCGCCGGCTGAGCCGGAGCACCGGCCGCGCCGCTTCCCGGCGGCGCGACCCGGCCCGGCGTCGGCTTGGGCTTCACCGCGCCCGATGCCAGAATCGGCGCCCTGTCCATCCTTGGTGACGCCCATGCCCGGTTCCAGTTTCTTCGCCCTGCTCGACGACATCGCGACCCTGCTCGACGATGTCGCGGTGATGACCAAGGTCGCGGCGAAGAAGTCCGCGGGCGTGATGGACGATGTCGCCGCGATGACCAAGGTGGCGACCCAGAAGACCGCCGGCGTGCTCGGCGACGATCTCGCGCTGAACGCGCAACAAGTCACCGGGGTGAATGCCGACCGCGAGTTGCCGGTGGTCTGGGCCGTGGCCAAGGGCTCGGCGATCAACAAGGTGATCCTGGTGCCGGCGGCCCTGATCATCAGCGCCTTCGCGCCCTGGGCGATCAAGCCGCTGCTGATGGTCGGCGGCGCCTTCCTGTGCTTCGAGGGCGTCGAGAAGCTCGCGCACAAGTTCTTCCACAGCAAGCAGGAAGACGAGCAGCATCATGCCGAGCTGGTGAAGGCCGTGGCCGACGAGAAAGTCGACATGGTCCAGTGGGAGAAGGACAAGATCAAAGGCGCCGTGCGCACGGACTTCATCCTCTCCGCCGAGATCATCGTGATCTCGCTCGGCGCGGTGGCCGGCAAGCCCTTCGAGGTGCAGCTGGGCGTGCTGATCGGCGTCGCGGTGATCATGACCATCGGCGTCTACGGCCTGGTCGGCGGCATCGTCAAGATCGACGACTTCGGCCTGTGGTGCATCCGCGACGCAGCGGGTTCGCTGGTGGCGAAGAGCAAGCGCGGCTTCGGCCGTTTCCTGCTGTGGTTCGCGCCGAAACTGATGAAGTTCCTCTCCTTCGCGGGCACCGCCGCGATGTTCCTGGTCGGCGGACACATCCTGGTCGAAGGCGTGCCGGCCCTGCACCACGTCGGCGAGGCGCTGGCGGCCAAGCCCGTCGGCACCCTGCTGAGCATGCTGTTCGACCTCGTGGTCGGCATCGTCGCCGGCGCCGTGGTCCTGGCCGGCGTCGCGGGCGTGCAGAAGCTGCGCGGCAAGTGAGCGCTGCGGAAGCACGGCCCGGCACCCGCCTCGACGTGTGGCTCTGGGCTGCGCGTTTCTTCAAGACGCGCAGCCTGGCGAAGCAGGCCATCGAGGGCGGCAAGGTCGAGGTGGGCGGCGCGACCGTCGCGAAGGCCTCGAAGCTGGTGCATGAAGGCGACCTGCTCGTCGTGCGGCGCGGCGAGGAACGCTTCGAACTGCGCGTGCTCGGGCTCAGCGAGGCGCGCGGTCCGGCCGGCGTCGCGCGGACCTTGTACGCCGAAACCGACGAAGGCCGTGCACGCCGCGAGGCCGAGGCGGCGCAGCGGCGCGACGAGCGCGCCGGTTACCAGCCGCCCGAATCGCGGCCGAACAAGAAGGCGCGACGGCTGATCCGCGCGCTCGGCGACATCGACGCGTTGTAACGCGACCTCAAGTGCGCGCGCGTTCGCGGCGCAGGCAGGACATCGCGGCGAGCAACATCAGGGCCGCGACGAGGTTGTGCAGCAGTGCCGCCGCAAAGGGCAGGGCGGCGAGCACCAGGGTGACGCCGAGACCGATCTGCAAGACCAGCAGGGCGGCGAGCGCCAAAGCGGCACGATGCCGTCCGTCACGCCACGTGATGACGGACGTCGCGCATGCAGCCAGTGCCACCAGGAGCGCCAGCACCCGATGCAACATGTGCGTGAAGGCGCCCTCGGCGTGGGTCGGTGCGGTCGCGGCGATCTGCGGCACGCGTGTCGGATCGAGCAGTGACCAGGACGGATCGATCACGCTGCCGCAGGCCGGGAAACCGGTGCAGCTCAGTCCCGAGTAGCTGGCGCTCACCCACACGCCGAGCGCGATCTGGGCCACGAGCAGGAGCATCAGGCCCGCGGCCGGCATCGACCATCGCGTGCCGGCGCTCGGGCCGCGCCAGACCGCGAAGCTCGTCGCGACCATCGCGAAACCGCCGAGCACGTTGCCGATCGCGATGATCGGCAACTTGGCGCCGGCGCTGTAGCGACCAAGGACGGCGAGTCCGATGGCGATCGCGATCATCACCATCGCAAGCACGCCTTCGCGACGCAATCGTGGACGCGATGAGAACGAGGCCGCGGCGATCACCAGTGCCAGGACCAGGACGGTCATCGCCGCGAGCCGATGCAGCATGCGTGCCACCGCGACCGACGTGTCCGACAGACTCGCCGAGGTCGCGGATGCGCGCAATGCGGCGCCATAACACGCCGGCCAATCGGCGCAACCCAGGCCGGCGTTCGCCAGGCGCATGTAGGCGCTCAGGCTGGTGACCGCGAGGATCAGCAGCAAACCGATCAAGGCCATCCGGCGCAGGCGAACGAGTTGGATTGGCGCGGTCGTCATGCGTGATCCGGTGATGGCACGGAGCGCGATGCTAACCCGTTGCTGTCGGGTGAATTGCGCAGCGCTTGATCTAGGTCATGCGCTCGCGACCCGGCTGCGTCGGGGCGTTCCGGCGCAAGGCTAAATTCCGGTCACTTCCCGCGAGGCACGCCGCCATGACCGACGCACACGACGACAACGAACCCGTTCCGATGATGCAGAAGCTCCTGGACAACCCGTTCCTGCTGCTGTTCCTGGGCGTGATGATTCCGATGGTCCTGTACACGGCATGGGGCGTGTACGACATCTTGACCATCCCGCTCGCCAAGTGACCCGTTCCGGGTCGATCCGCGTTCCACGTCACTGCATCCTTGGGGGTTTGCATCCATGACTGCCATCGCACCACCGTCCGAACGACTCTGGTGGAAACATCCGCTCGACCGCGTCGAGGGACTCTGGCTCGCCATCGCCTTCGTCTGGTGCATGGTGATGTTCTTCATGATGGTCTATTGGCACATGTACGGTGCCCAGAACCTGTCGACCGAGACCTACAAGACCACGCCCGAGCTTTTCACGACCAAGACTCAGGCGATGGTCGACCAGTACACGGTGCGCACCGAGCTGGATGGCGCCTATCCGGTCGTCGCGCCGCCACCGGGCAGCGACGTCTACATGATCGCGCGACTCTGGAATTTCTGGCCGATCCTGCAGCTGGAGAAGGACCAGACCTATCGACTGCACCTGACCTCGATGGACTACAACCACGGGTTTTCGCTGCAGCCGGCGAACATCAACATCCAGATCGTTCCGGGATATGAGCACGTGGTGACGGTGACGCCGAACCAGAGCGGCACCTACTCGGTGGTGTGCAACGAGTACTGCGGAATCGGCCATCACACGATGGTCGGTCGCATCTACGTCAAGTGAGGAGCCCGGACATGTCCATCGCAACCACCTACCGGACCTGCCCGCGTTCCGGCCTGCAGTTCGAATCGCAGGCCGAGAAGCTGATGCTGGCCAATGCCGTCGCCGCCGTCGTCTTCCTGCTGATCGGCGGCATCCTCGCGATCGGCGTCGTGCTGACGCGCTGGCCCTCGATCCACTGGCTCGAAGCCGACACCTTCTACAAGGTGCTGACCGCGCATGGCATCGACATGCTGATCTTCTGGATCATCTTCTTCGAGATCGCGGTGTTGTACTTCTGTTCCTCGACCTTGCTGCGTTGTCGCATCGCGACGCCGAAGATCGCCTGGGCGGCCTTCGCGCTGATGGTGGTTGGTGCGGTGATGAACAATGTCGCCGTGTACCAGGGCGGCTCCAGCGTGATGATGACGTCCTACGTGCCGATGATGGCGGCACCGTCGTTCTATCTCGGACTGATCCTGTTCGCGGTCGGGGCGCTGGTCGCGTGTTTCGTATTCCTCGGCACGCTGGTCGTGGCCAAGGCCGAGAAGACCTACCAGGGCTCGGTACCGCTGGTCACCTTCGGCGCGATCACGGCCACGATCATCGCGGTGTTCACGATCGTTTCCGGCGCGATCATCCTGGTGCCGACGTACCTGCTTTCGATCGGCGTCATTGATGCCGTCGATCCGCTGGTCTACCGCACGATCTGGTGGGCCTTCGGCCATTCCTCGCAGCAGATCAACGTGTCCGCGCACATCTCGATCTGGTACGCGGTCGCCGCCATCGTGTTCGGCGCGCGTCCGATGTCCGAACGCGTCAGCCGCGGCGCCTTCCTGCTCTACATCCTGTTCCTGCAACTGGCGAGCGCGCACCATCTGCTGGCCGATCCCGGCGTCAGCACCGAATGGAAGGTCGTCAACACCAGCTACTTCATGTACTTCGCGGTGCTGGCCTCGATGATCCACGGCCTCACGGTGCCGGGCGCGATCGAGGTCGCGCAGCGCCAGAAGGGCTACAACAAGGGCCTGTTCGAATGGCTGCGCAAGGCGCCGTGGGGCAATCCCTCGTTCTCGGGTGTGTTCATCGCCATCGTCGGCTTCGGTTTCCTCGGCGGCATCTCCGGCGTGATGATGGGCACCGAGCAGCTCAACCTGATCATCCACAACACCATCTACGTGCCGGGCCACTTCCATGCCACGGTCGTGATCGGCACCACGCTCAGCTTCATGGCGCTGACCTATTTCCTGATCCCGGTGCTGTTCAAGCGCGAGACGATCGCGCCGAAGCTGGCGCAGTGGCAGCCCTATCTGTTCGGCCTGTCGATGTACGGCTTCTGCCTGGTGATGATGGGCGCCGGCACGCTCGGCGTCTCGCGCCGGCACTGGGACATGGCCTTCCAGGGCGCGGCGCTCGCCTACGAATGGCCGGGCGCGGCGTACATGATGATGGGCCTGGTCGGTGTGTTCGGCATCGCCGCCATCGCGGGTGGCGCGATCTACATCTATGTCACCGTCGGCTCCTTGCTGTGGGGCAAGAAGCTCGATGGCGGCACGGTGTCGGACCGCACCACCCCGGTACCGCCGACAGCCCCCGCGGCCGCGGTGCAGACCTACGGATCGAGTCGCATGGTCGCGCCCGGCAGCTTCGTGCTGGCCCTGATCTTCCTCGCCGCCTTTGTCCTCTACTACTTCATCAACTGGAAGTACCTGTCGCAGCTGTGGGGCTTGAGCTGAGTCAGCCCGGTTCGGGCACGGAATCCAACGGAGGTCGACGATGAACACGGTGCCGATGACTCACGCGCGTTCGCTGCCGGCCCTGCTGCGCGACGTGCTCGGACTGATGAAGCTGCGTATCGGCGTGATGATCATGGCGACCGCACTGGTCGGCATGATGGTCACGCCGGCCCCGCTGCCGGGCTTCGGCACGGCGACGGCGCTGGCCGTGGCGGTGCTGGTGGCATCGGCCAGTGCCGGCCTGTTCAACCAGTACTACGAGGCCGACGAAGACCACCGCATGGCGCGCACGCGCCGACGTGCCTTCGTGACCGGCGCCCTGCCGCGCTCACGCTGGTGGCTGCTGCTGATGTCGGTGATGCTGGTGTCCGCGGTGGCGCTGGCATGGCGGGCAGTCAATCCGCTGGCCGCCGGCTACGTGTTGCTCGGTGCGCTGTTCTACGGGGTCGTCTATACCGTCTGGCTGAAGCGTCGGACGCCGATGAACATCGTGATCGGCGGACTGGCCGGAAGTTTCGCGGTCTTGGCCGGTGGTGCCGCGGTCGCCCCGGCATCGGCGCCCGTGCCCCTGCTGCTGGCCCTGGTGCTGTTCCTGTGGACGCCGCCACACTTCTGGAGCCTGGCCATCGCCCATCGCGACGAATACGCGCAGGCCGGCGTGCCGATGCTGCCGGTCGTGGTCGGACGCGAACGCGCCGCTCGCGCCGTGTTGCTCGGTACCGTGCTGTTGACGATCGCCACCCTGGTGCCGGCGGCGTTCGGCCTGGGGCCGGTGTACGCGCTCGGCGCGCTGGCTGGCGGCCTGTACTTCATCGTTTGCGCGGTGCGCCTGGTGCGATGTCCGGAACGGGCGCCGGCGATGCGTTGTTTCTTCGCTTCGCTGGTGCAGCTGTCCTCGTTGCTGGTCGCGGCCGGTCTTGATCGGGCCCTGGCCTGAGGTGCAGACGATGGGTGTCGCCTGCCGCGACTGTCGACGATCGGATTGGGTGCGACGGGCCTCCTGTTGGTTCGCGCTTGGCCTCGTGCTCCTGGTCGGCGCGTTGCAGGCCGCGCCCGCGATCATGCGCGACATCGAGGAAGCGATGGCGTTCAGTCGCACCCGTGTCGGCAGTGCGCCCGCGGACTTCGTGCTGCAGGACCGC
Organism: uncultured Rhodanobacteraceae bacterium; assembly: GCA_937873105.1. Classification (GTDB taxonomy): domain Bacteria; phylum Pseudomonadota; class Gammaproteobacteria; order Xanthomonadales; family Ahniellaceae; genus JADKHK01. Next base: position 581 of record CALMWD010000387.1, on the reverse strand, counting down.
GAGGGCCGAACGGTGTCGCTGGCGCAGTACCGCGGCAAGCCGCTGATCGTCAATTTCGTGTTTACCGGCTGTTTCCAGGTCTGCCCGACCAGTACGCGCGACCTGCTCGGCGCGGTGCGCGCGATGCGCGAGCGCTTCGGTCCGAACCAGTTCAACGTGCTCAGCATCGGCTTCAACCAGCCACAGGATTCACCGATGGCGATGCGCCAGTTCGCCGCGCAGTTGCGCATCCAGGAGCCGAACTGGGAATTCCTCAGTCCACGCACGGAAGACGTGGCCGCACTGACCGATGCCTTCGGTTTCCGCTATCGCCCGAGCCCGGCCGGTTTCGACCACACCGTGCAGGTGTCCTTGCTCGACGCGCAGGGCGTGATTCGCAGCCAGATCTACGGCGACTTCAGTGCCGAGATGCTGGGTGAGCCGATTCGCCGCCTGCTGCGCGGCATGCTGCTGACCGAGACCCACACTGCCGCCGATTTCGTCGAGCGCGTGCGCATCTTCTGTTCCGTCTACGATCCGACGACGGGCAAATACAAGGCCGACTACACCTTGGTCCTGCAGATCGCCGGCGGCATCACCTT
>CALMWD010000386.1 GCA_937873105.1 uncultured Rhodanobacteraceae bacterium | reverse complement strand
CAGCGCGACGACGTGTTGCCCGCGCCCGAGCGCGGCGACCGCCGCCGCGTCCGCGCGCTGGCGCCCGACCAGGCGCCGCCGCGCGTACTCGTGGTCGACGACATCGACGACAATCGCGCCGTGCTGTGCGGCTTGCTGCGTGCGGTCGGCTTCGAGCTGCGCGAGGCCGCCGATGGCGCACAGGCCCTGCAGGTCTGGCGCGACTGGCAGCCTCAGCTGATCTGGCTCGACAAGCGCATGCCGGACATGGACGGCACCGAAGTCGCGCGCCGCATCCGCGCCGAGGAAGCGCGCCTGGGTCGCACGCGCGTCGCGATTCTGGCCTTGTCGGCCAGCGCGCTCGAGCACCAGCGCGACGACATCCTGGCCAGCGGCTGCGACGACTTCCTGCCCAAGCCGTTCCGCGAAGGCCTGATCTTCGCGAAGATGGCCGAGCATCTCGGCCTGCATTACGTCTACGAGGACGAAGCGATCCCGCAGCCGCAGCCGCCCGCGGGGGGCGCCCCGGACCCGGCGCGCCTCGCCGGCCTGTCCGACGCGTGGCTGGCGACGATGCGGCAGGCGCTGGCGACCGGCGACGTGCAGGCGGCGGCGAACGCGCTGGCGACGATCGCCACCGCCGATCCCGAACTGGCGTCGCCGTTGCAGGCGATGCTGGCGGCCTACCGGCTGGACGAACTCGATGCTCTGTTCGCCGCCGCCGAGGCGCGCGCGATGAACGCGCGGCCGCGTTAGACTCGCGGGCATGCGCACCCTCCTGATCCCGCTGCTGCTGATCGTCACGCTGCCGCTGCATGCGGCGGCGCCCGCGTCCGACGCCGAATCCCGGCCCGAATCGAAGGTCGAGTCCAAGACCGAAGCCGAGGCACCGACCAAGGTCGCCGACGCGCCGCGTCCGAAGGATCCGCCGCTGCCCGAGAAGGCGCAGCCGCCGGAGGAACCGCCGCCGACGGTCAGCATCCGCAACGTCAAGGGCGCGGTGATCGAGGAGTACCGGCAGGGCAACCGCCTGTACATGATCCGCGTCGTGCCCGAGCGCGGCGTGCCGTACACCTACATGGACACCGACGGCAACGGTCGCCTCGAATACGACGGCGAAGACGGCCCGGTGCGCCCGGTCTACTACACGCTGTACGAGTGGGACTGAGATGCCCCGCGACGAAAGCACGGTGACGATCCGCAAGGCGGCGTCGCTGGGCGCGCTGAAGGCGGCGTTCCCGGTGATGCAGGAACTGCGCAAGCACCTCGATCTCGACGCCTTCCTCGCCGCCGTCGCCGTCCAGCGCAAGGAAGGCTACGAGGTCGCGGCCCTGTGGGACGGCGATCATGTGCGCGCGGTCGCCGGCTATCGCATCATGCACATGCTGGTCAGCGGCAAGATCCTGTACGTCGACGATCTCGTGACCACGGCCGAGGTTCGCGACAAGGGATATGGCAAGCTCCTGTTCGCGTGGCTGTACCGCGAGGCCCGGCGTCTCGGCTGCGAGCGCCTCGACCTCGATTCCGGCGTGCACCGCTACGCTGCGCACGGTTTCTACTGCGGCCAGCGCATGGCCATCACGGCCCATCATTTCTCGATCGACGTGAGCTGAAACGATGGCGTTCGCGACGGCGTTGGCGGCGCGCATCGGCGCGCTGAACGAGTGGATCGGCCGCGCCTTGTCGTGGCTGAGCCTGCTGCTGGTGCTGCTGGTGTTCGGCCTCGTCGCCGCCCGCTACGCGTTCGCGATCGGTTCGGTCGCGGCCCAGGAAGCGGCCCTGTGGCTGCACAGCCTGGTGTTCCTGCTCGGCGCCGCGTTCGCGCTCAAGCGCGATGCCCACGTGCGCGTCGATCTCGTCTACCAGCGCCTCTCGGCGCGCGGCAAGGCGCTTGCCGACCTCGTCGGCACGCTGGTCCTGCTGCTGCCGTTCTGCGTCTTCCTGTTCTGGATCAGCCTGGACTATGTCGGCATGGCCTGGTCATTGCGCGAGGGCTCGCGCGAGCCCG
>CALMWD010000385.1 GCA_937873105.1 uncultured Rhodanobacteraceae bacterium | reverse complement strand
GCCGGTCGAGGCCGGATTGAACCAGGCGCCGGTCAGCGCCGATTGGCGGATCGGACCGGCGAAGGCGTTCGATGTGGGGCGCGAGATGCGCAGTACGTCGCGACCGAGCGCGGCATCGAAGCTCATCGCGCGGACGACGCCGTCGAGATCGACCGAGAAGCGCCCATCGGTGGTCTGGATCGGCAGGGCGCGACGTTCGCTCGGCTGTCCCGTGGCCGGATCGAATTGGCTCACGGCCAGCGCGGACGGCGTGGACTGGACGAGGCGTGCGAGACCGTCGCGCGCCGGCTGCAGCCGCGCGACGGCCGCATTCGAGAACGGGTGCTCGCCACGGTGCACCAGTTGCGCGTCGAGCAGCGTGGCCACACCGCTGTAGGCGCCCCGGTCGTCGGTCCTGCGCTGGAGCAGCAGCACGCCGTTCGACGATGCCGATGCCGCGACCAGTGGCGCATCCGCTTGCGACAGGTCGAGGATACGCATCGCGCGCAGCTGGCCCTCGGCGTCGTAGCGCAGCAGCGGAGATGGTGAGTGCCTGCCCGCCACGATGGTGCTGCCGTCACTGCCGACGCCGACGACGGCTTCATCCGACATGTGCGGCGCGGCGAGGTCGAACATGAGCCTGCCATCGCTGCGATAGCGTTGCAGCCGCCTGTTGTCGCCGTTCCCCCGCAGCAATGCCAGGCCCTGGCTCGGATGGAAATCCCAGGCGATTTCTCCCTGCCTGCCGACGCTTCGAATCAGGACATTGTCCCGCGTCCGCCATTCGAACGTCGCTGCCGACAAGAGGACGATATCGCCGTCGACGTTCAGTAACTGGCCGTCCCCGGCGATGGACGGACCGAACAAGTGCCGGCCCGTTTGCCGGTCGAAACATTCGATCCCCGGAATTCCGGGAATGACCGGCACCACGCCGCTGCCGCACAGGGTACGGGCATCGGCCAGGAGACGATCGGGGCTCAGAAAGTCAAACTGGAACGCAGCCGACGTCGGCTCTCCGTGGTCGTCCACGAGGGCGAATCCGCCGTTGACCCGCAGGACCGGAATCGCCGAGTGGTGCCAGTGGTCGAGGCGGCTGCGTTCGATCGTGCGGGCCTGCTCGTCGTCGATGTCCCGGAGCGTGGCGCCTGAAACGGAGATCACCCGGTAGGAACCGTCGTCGGGGCGGGCCGGGTTGAATAAGCCGAGGGCGATCAAGCTGCCGTCGGAATGAACTTCGAACTGGCTGATCGACAGGGCGCTGACCGTGGCGATGTTGCGGCCATCCGGGCCGTAGTGCGCGAGTCGCGTACCGGTACCGTCGAGAAACCAGAATCCGTCGTCGAAAGCGACGCCCCTGCGGGCCGTGACCGACAACCGCAGACGGCCGTGGCGATCGAGCGACTGCCAGAGATCGTTTCCGAGCGCGCTTGACTCGTGAACCAGCACACCACCGTCGGCACCGATGCCCGAGCGGGTGAGTTCGGCCTGGCCGACCCGGCGTGACCAGCGGTCCGCGGCCGCTGCGCCGAGGTGATGCAATTCGCCCGCGACACTGCCGACCGCAGGGCAAAGCACGTAGAGCCCGCCGTGACGGTCGTCGGCGATCGCGTGGCCGCAGGCCGGCACGTTCGTCGAGCGGACGATCTTTCCGCGAGGGTCGACCTGCAAGGCCAGCGCGGCGCCCGTATTGCCGATCAGCACCATTGCGCCGGCGTCCTCCAGCAACGGGTTCACGGCGATCACGTGCATGTCCGGGCGGCCGAAGTCGGTGCCGGTCCAGCGACGCAACTGCGCACCGTCCTTGGCCAGATAGACAGCCTCGGTCACGCCGGTACCCGCCGTGCCCCAGAAGCCTTCGACGGCATCCGGCTGGTAGTACGGCATGAAGTCGAAGAAGAAGTAGCTCTTCCACAGCGGGCCGCGTTGCGAGCTGACGCCGTACTGGCGATCGACCAGCGAGAGTCGTTCCGGCAGGGCGAAGGGCGAGAGGTCGGCGCCGGTGGCCGGATCGAAAGCGCGTTCCGGGCCGATCCACAGGGCCTCGGCAGTGGCGGCCAGTTCGCCGCTGAGGGTGAGGGTGTCGGTGACGGTGGCGTGGCGGTCGATCGTGGTCGTCCACTCCGCCGCGTCCGCGGCTTCGATGCCGGTCGCCAGCAGGCCGGCGAGCAGGGCCAGGCGATGTCTTCTTGTCGTTTGGTGCATGGGTCACTCCGAGGTCGTGGTGTCGGGTCTGCGCCCGTCTTCCTGCGCGTCGCGACGCGTCGTGACCGATCACGACGCCGACGCGATCCACCATACGCCTCGTCGGCGCGAATAGTTCCGGAATGTGACGAAGGTGTTGTTGCGCCGCTGCAACAGCCGTCAGTTCGGCAGTCGCGCCACGGCCGCGGCACGCGTGGGCATGGCCAGTGCGGCGCCGCGTTGTTCGGTGGACAGCCCGGCGAAGGCGCTGGCATAACGAAGGGCGATCGCCAGCGGCTGGGCCGGGTCGCGCGCGAGTTCGGCGGCGAGTGCGCCGTTGAAGGCGTCGCCGGCGCCCGTGGTGTCGATGGCATTGGCCTTGATCGCGCCGATGCGGTAGCTCGCGGCGCCGTCGTTGAAGGCGGCGGCGTCGGCGTGCGAGACGAAGCAGCCGGCCGATCCGAGCGTGATCACGACGCTGCCCCGATGCAGTCGCCGACACAGGGCATGCAGTTCGCCGCTCGGCATGGCCGCCACCGCGTCGCCGGCCACGTGTTCGCCGAGGATGCGCAGGCAGAGTGCGGCGAATTCGGTCTCGTTCGGGGTGATCAGGTCGGCGAGTTCGAGCAGGGCCTCGTCGACCGGCGCGTCGGCCGGCGCCGGATTCAGCACGGTGCGGCGGCCGGCCTCGCGGGCGATGGACAAGGCGCGGACGATGGCGTCGCGGTCGACCTCGAGTTGCGCCAGCAGCACGCGCGCGGCGCGGATGCGCGCGGCTTCGTCGTCGATGAAGCGCGGGCTCAGGGCGCCGTTCGCGCCCGGCGCGATGACGATCACGTTGCGCCCGCGGGCGTCGACGAAGATGCCGGCCGAGCCGGTGGCGATGTCGCGATGTACCTCGTCGACCAGGTCGATGCCGAAGCCGGTGGCGAGCGAGCGTGCGTTCTGGGCCGCGGCGTCGTCGCCGAGCGCGACCAGGAAGGCGGTGGCCGCACCGCTGCGCGCGCAGGCCACGGCCTGGTTGAAACCCTTGCCGCCGGGGCCGCTGAGGTAGCGGCCGCTGCGCGTGGCCCCGGGCTGCGGCAGTTCGTCGCCGACCCAGACGTGGTCCTGGTTGTAGGAACCGACGACGACCACGCTGCTCATGCGTCCGGCCTCAGGCGAATTGCGACAACACGCCGGCGATGGTCGCGGTCATGAAGGTCGCGATCGAGCCGCCGAGCACGGCGCGCAGGCCGAGGCGGGCGAGATCGCTGCGGCGTTCCGGGGCCAGTCCGCCGATGCCGCCGATCTGGATCGCGATCGAGCTGAAGTTCGCGAAGCCGCAGAGCGCATAGGTCGCAATCAGCGAACCGTGTTCGGTCAAGGTCACGCCCGGCGTCTTGCCGTTGACGATGTCGGCGAGCTGCAGGTAAGCGACGAATTCGTTGATCACGACCTTCTGGCCGATCAGCGAACCGACCGTGTTCGCGTCCTGCCAGGGCACGCCGATCAGCCAGGCGATCGGCGACAGCACGTAACCGAACAGGTTGGCGAGGTCGGTCGGCTTGCCGAGCATGGCCGAGAGGCCGGTGGCTTCGCCGAGCCAGGTCAGCGGCGCGTTGATCATCGCGATCAGGGCGATGAAGGCGAGCAGCATCGCGCCGATGTTCAGCGCCAGCTTGAGGCCGTCGGCGGCGCCCGAGGCAGCGGCGTCGATGACGTTCGAGGTGGTGTGCTCGACCTCCATGCGCACCGTGCCGCGGGTCAGCGGCTCGCCGGTTTCGGGCACGAGGATCTTGGCGATGACGAGCGTCGCCGGCGCGGCCATGATCGAGGCGGCGAGCAGGTGCTTGGCATAGAAGCCCTGCGCTTCGACATCGGGGCCGCCGAGCATCAGCACGTAGGCGGCGAGCACGCCGCCGGCGATGTGGGCCATGCCGCCGATCATCATCGTGATCAGTTCCGATTCGGTCATCCGGCCGATGTAGGGACGCACCGTGAGCGGCGCCTCGGTCTGGCCGATGAAGACGCTGGCGCAGACCGAGGTGGTCTCGGCGCCCGACACCTTCATGACCTTGGTGATCGCCCAGGCCATGGCCCGCACCACCGCCTGCATCACGCCGAGGTGGTAGAGCACGCCCATCAGGGTGGCGAAGAAGATGATGGTCGGCAGCACCTGGAAGGCGAAGATGAAGCCGTATTTCGAGGTGTCCATCATGCCGCCGAAGACGAAGTTCGATCCCGCGGCGACGAAGCCCAGCACTTTCACGAACACGTCGCTGAGCCACTGGAACGCGTCCTTGCCGCCGGGCACGAGCAGGACCAGGGCGGCGAATCCGATCTGCAGCGCGATGCCGGTGAGCACCAGGGTCCAGTTGACCTGGCGTTTGTTGTTCGAGAACAGCCAGGCGATGCCGATCAGGCAGGCCAATCCGAACAGGCCGAACAGAATGCTGACAACCACGATCCACTCCCCGGGCGCAAAGACCGACGCAGGCTAGCGGGTCGCGACCGGCAGCCGCAACCTGCAATGCCGCATCAGCGCGGGTCCGCGAACTGGTCGCGGTCGCAGGCGGCGCGTTGGGTCTCGACCTGTTCCCAAGGCGGCCGGCGCGTGTTGTCCTCGGATTGGGTGCGCGGCCAGGTCTTGCGCAGTTCGGCCAGACGCTGCTCTGCGCGCGCCTGCTCGACGGGGTCGAGCTGCGCCAGCGACGGCGGTGCGTCGCCGCGCGGCGACATCTCGCTACGCGGCAGCGCGATGCCGCGCTCCTGCATCAGGCGCAGCAGCGCCGCGGCCTCGACCGGATCGGGTTCGATGGCCTGTTGCAGCAACGTGCCGCGCGGATCGCGTTCGGGCGCATAGGACAGCAGCAGCTGTTGCAGCGCTTCGGCGGAGCCGGCCGCCGCGGCGGCGCGCATCAGGCGCTCGGCTTCGCCCCGATAGGCGGCGAGGCGGTCGAGGTTGTCGAGCGTGGCATTCAGGCGGAAGCCGTCGCCCTTGGCGTAGTGCACCATCGAGGGCACGTGGCCGCTGAGCGCCGCGGCTCGCCACCAGTCCACGTGTTCGGCGACCTGGTCCTGGCTCAGTCCCTGGCAACGCTCGTCGAGCGCGACCGCGTAGTCGATCTGGCGCTGGGCGACGTCGAGCATGCGCGACTCCCATTCCTGACGTCGCGCATCGGGCGTCGCGGCGTTCGGCCGGTTCGCCATCATGCGCGTGGCCCGGTCGGCGCCCTGCAGCATGAAGTCGCGCGTGCTGCATTGCTGCAGCTCGATCGCGAGCCGGCAGGCGGCCTTGCCGTCGCCCTGGCGGGCGCGTTCCTTCAGGGTGTCGTAGATGTCGGCGATCCTGGCGTCCAGCGGCGGCAGCGGCGCGGCCGCGAAGCCGGGCGCGACCTGGGCGTTGAGCTCGAAACCCGTCGCCTTCACAGCAGCCGTCGTGGTCGACGAGGCATCGCCGACATCGCCGTCGGACGCCCGACGCGTCGTCGCGGTCGCGTCGGGCGCGGCTGCGTCCGGCGCCGCGCCGGTTCCGATCGGCGCGTCCGCGGGCGATTGCCGGTCGCGCGTCCAGAACCCGATGCCGGCCCCGAGCGCGAGCATCGCCACGGGAATCAGCCAATCCTTCTTCTTCATGGTGGGTTTCCTTCGCCGGACGGTCCATCCGCAGTCAGCCAGGGGCCGCCGGTGCAGACCGAGTTGATGTCCTTGCTTTCGTGCTGGCCGTAGGACCACATCCGAGCGAGATGACTGCTCGACGGGCGGCCTTGAAACCACTGCTGGAAGCGGCGCTCCGCCTCGGCCAGTGCGGCATCGGTGGCTGCGGCATCCCGGCCGGCGGCCAGCGCGCGCTCGCGAATGCGCGCGAGCATGGCGGCCGTCGACTGCGCCCCGGATTCTTCCTTCGGCGCCTGCGCGATCGTTGCCAGGTAACCGTAGATCATGGCCTCCGTGGCGCTGCGTCCCTCGGTCAGGATCTGGCTAGGGTAGTCGTGGTTTGGGGTGTTGCCATAGGCTTGCGACAACAGGCGCGCACCGTCGACCTCGCCGGCTTCGGCCAGTCGATGCATCATGCCGAGCGCGCGCTCGCGGTAGCGTTCGGCCTCGTCGATCTGGGACGCGATGTTCGTGAGCTGCAAAGGCATCCCCGACGCGTACAGGGCCATGCTCGGCACGTGGCCGCCCTCGGCGGCGACCCGCAACCAGCGCAGCGCTTCGTCCTTCTGCGCCCGCGTCGTGCCGGCGCATTGGTCGCGTCGCCAGGCCTCGCGTTCGGCGCGCGTCAGCATGTGTTCGATCCTGCGGCGTTCCTGTTCGGTCTTGGCCTTGCCCGGATCGAGTTCGGCCAGGTCCTGCTCGCGAAGCTGCTGCACGAACGGAAAGCTGCACGTCAGCAGTTCCTGGCCCAGTCGGCAGGCCGCGGCCACGTCGCCCGATTGTGCGCGTCGCCGCAGGTCGGCATAGGTGTCGGCCAGCGGCGTATCGACGGGTGGCAGCGGCGTCGCGGTCGGCGCGGCGGCGGATCCCGCGGCGTTCGTCGCCGTCGCGACCTGGGCCTGGGTCGCGCCGGTTGGTGTCGGTTCCGGCGTCGGAACGACCGGCGATGCGGCGGCGATCGAAGTCTCATCCGTCTGCGGCGGCATCGGGCGCGACGCGATCCCCAGCCCGATGCCGATGGCGCGCGTCGCGCGCCTCAGCAGAACCGCACGAGGCTTGATCATCGAACACCTCCGGTCGCGACGCCGCCCAGGTCGATCCACGGCCCCTGCGCGCAGGCATCGTTGATGGCACGGGGCTTCGGAGCATCGTCCGATGGCGCGGCGAAGGGCGTGGGTGTCATCTCGTTGGCGTACCAGCGCGTGTCGACCGGGCCACGGTGGGCGGCCAGGCGCACCTCCGACTGCCGTTGCGCCTCCGTCATCTCGGCATCGGTGACGCCAAGCTGCATGCTCAGGACTTGTCGCAGCTCTTCCGGCGTCGGCAAATCCTTGGGTTGATCGGTCGGGTGCATGCGCATCAACTGCATGCCGTACAGCATCAGGCTGGCGCCGACGACGCGATCGGGCTCCCCGGGGGACAATCCGCTCAGGGGCGAGAAACCGAGGCCTGGCATGTACGCCATCGACAACTGCATCGCCGCCGCGGCGGAGCCCTGGGCCATGGCGCGCTCGAGCAGCGGCATCGCTTCGTCGCGGTAATGCCGCAGCTGGTCGAGCCGCTGCAGGGTCTGGTTCGACGGAACGCCGCCGTCGGCGGCATAGGCCAGCAGCGAGGGCAAGTGGCCGGCGAGCGCCGCCTGGCGCAGGCGGTCGAAGCCTTCGCGGCGCTGGGCGTCGCTGAGACCGGCGCAATCCCTGGCGGCCGCCTGGCGGTCGGCCATCTCGGCCAACTGCCGTTCCATGTACGCCAGCGTCTGCGGATCCTGGATCTTTCCGGGATCGATCCTGTTCGCCATCTCGGCGTCAACGTCGGGCCGCAATCGATCGCAACGCTGCAACTCGAACGCGAGACGGCACGCGGCGACCGCGTCGCCGTGCAGCGCCTGTTCGTGCAGCGCCGGATAGATCTCCGCGACCGGCAAGCCTGTCGGCGGCAATCCGGCGGAGGCAGGCGCGGTCGCGGGCGGTGCGCCGGCGATCGCCGCGGGTCGGCGTTCCTTGCCGGCCGACATGTCCGGATCGAGGCGGCGTGCCATGGTCGCCGGACTGGCCTGGAGCGGATGCTCGTGCGCTCCGGTCGCCTCGTTCCGGTCGCCGGTATCGGCGCGCGGCGTGGATCGGTCGACCTGGAGGGGCCGCGTCCAGAACCCGATGCCGGCCCCGAGCGCGAGCATCGCGACGGGAATCAGCAGGTCCTTCCTCTTCATGCGGCGCATCCATGGGCTGTGGTCAAATGCCGCGTTGCAATGCGGG
>CALMWD010000384.1 GCA_937873105.1 uncultured Rhodanobacteraceae bacterium | reverse complement strand
CAAGGCCAGTTCCAGGATTTCGCCGCAGGTCTGGCGCGCCCATTCGCCGCGCGCATACAGCGCCAGGTGCCAGCGATCGGCGTCGCCCTCGGCCAGATCGAGGGCGAAGCGTTCGACGCCGCCGCCCCAGCCGTGCAGCACGTGCAGCACGACGCTGCGTCGGTCCAGGCCGGGCCGCAGGTTCGGCAGCGGCCCCGCCTGCGCCAGCGCGGCGCGCAGTTCCGCCAATGCCGTGTCCGGCGCGGCGAGATGACGATGTTCCGGGGCGGACGCGCCGCACAACGCCGCGCCGGCGGCGGCGACGTGCAGGCTGTCGAGCACGCCGCAACGCAGCGGCTGGCCGGCGGCCAGGCGCGCGGCAGCGGCAGGCGCGAACAGCGCCAGCGCGCCCAGGGCGTCGCCGCAGGGGCGCACGCGGCGCGCGCCGAGCAGCCACAGGGCCGCGTCGAGCTGCAGGGCGTCGCCGGCAAAGGCCTGCGCTTCCGGCAACGGGTTCAGGGCGTCGACGCCGACATCGGCGGCCGACACCGCGTCGCAGTCCGTCGCCACCGCCATGGCCTCGCGCAGGCGACGGATCGCCTGCGGCGGCAGCAGCGCGTTGGCGCGCACGCGCAGGGTCGACTGGCCGCTGTCGAGGCAGTCGGCGATGCGGGCATCGCCATCGAGCACGATCAGTTCGATGTCGGGCGGGAGTTGCGCGAGCAGGGCACCGAGCCAGGCTTCGTCGGGCTGGCCGAGCACCGCGACGCAAAGCGGCGGGGTAGGGGTCACGTTGTGGGCGCTGCACACTCTGGGACGGTGCGCTTTGCCTGAATTATCGCGGAATCGCCCGCGGCCCGCCATGCGAGGGCGAAAATCGCTCCGTTAGACTGCGCCGCCCTCCTTGCCGCCGGTATCCGCTTGGCCCGTTTCCTCGACCTGATGCGCCGGAGCTACCGCTGGCTGCGGGTGCCGATCTGGCTCGGCCTCGGGCTCGCCGTCGGCTTCCTCGGTCCCTACCTCTGGTATCTGGATCGGCTCGTCCGTGCCGGCTTCGAGGGCCTGCGCTTCGACACGCCGAGCCGGGTCTATGCGCGTGCGCTGGAGTTGCGTCCGGGCCGGGCCATGGACGCGGATACCCTGCTGCTGGAACTGCAGGCCGCGCGCTACGGCGAAAGCGCCGACGCCGTGCAGCCCGGCAGTTACGCGCGCAACGGCAACAGCTTCCTGATCCAGACCCGCGCCTTCGTCGATGGCGGCGGCCCGCAGCCGGCGCGGCGCATCCGCGTCACGCTCGCCAACGGCCGCGTCGGCAAGCTCGAGGACGTGGCCGCGAAGCGCGCCCTGGAGGCGGCGAAGATCGATCCCGCGCGCATCGCCACGCTGTACGGCAAGGCGCGCCAGGAGCGCCGCCTGGTCAAGATCGGCGAAGTGCCGCCCTTGTTCCTGCGCACCTTGCTCGCGGTCGAGGACCAGGATTTCGCCACCCACCACGGCATCGATCCCTGGGGCATGGCGCGGGCCATGTTCGTCAACGTCAAGTCGGGCGAGCTGTCGCAGGGCGGCTCGACCCTGACCCAGCAGCTGGTCCGCAACCAGTTCCTCGATCGCCGCAAGAAGTGGGCGCGCAAGTTCAACGAGATCGGCCTGGCCCTGCTGATCGAGGCGCGTTACGGCAAGGCGCAGATCCTCGAGGCCTACCTCAACGACGTCTATCTCGGCCAGCACGGCGCGCAGTCGGTGCACGGCGTCGGCGCCGCCGCCGAGTTCTATTTCGGCCGCGATCTGGAAGCGCTGCAGCCGCACGAGATGGCCCTGCTGGTCGGCATGATCCAGGGGCCTTCGCTGTACGACCCGCGGCGCTCGCCGGCGAACGCGTTGAAGCGGCGCAACCTGGTGCTGCGCGAGATGCAGGAAGCCGGCCTGCTCAGCGCCATCGAGGCCAAGGGACAGCAGCGCCTGCCGCTGAACGTGACCGCGAACGGCGCGATCGCGCGCAATCGGTATCCCGGTTTCATCGAACTGGTGCAGGCGCAGATCGCCCGCGACTACGACGCCCGCGCCCTGGCCAGCGAAGGCCTGGTCATCCACACCACGCTGGCACCGTCCACGCAGGATTACGCCGAACGCGCGGTCACGAGCAAGATCAAGACCCTGGCCAAGGACAGCAGCGGCCTGCAGGCGGCCATGGTGGTGACGCGCGCCGCCACCGGCGAGATCGAGGCCGTGGTCGGCGACCGCAATCCGCAACGCCCGGGCTTCACTCTGGCGGCGATGGCGGCGCGTCCGATCGGATCCCTGGTCAAGCCCTTCGTCTACCTGGTCGCGCTGGCGCAGCCGGAGCGCTGGTCGCTGATGACGACCCTGCCGGAGCGCGCCATCGCCCTGCGCCAGCGCAACGGCCAGACC
>CALMWD010000383.1 GCA_937873105.1 uncultured Rhodanobacteraceae bacterium | reverse complement strand
GTCGAGCACGGCGACGGGCTGTTCTTCGTGGGCCGTGGTCGTCGTCGCCTTTACGAACTCAGCATGGTCGCCACGGGCACGCGGTTCGAGACGACCGACGTGTCGCGCCTCAATCCGGCGGCGTATCGGGGCGGTGTGGCGCGCGTCGATATACAGATGCACCCCGAAACACGCCACTACGCCGTCATGGACGACGGCACCATCACGCTGTTGACGTTCGAGCGCCGGGACGAAGTGGTGGCCGTGACGCAGATCGAAATCGCGGGCGGTCTCGTCGAAGACGTGTGCGTGCTGCCGAACACAGACCAGGACGACGTGTACCTGATCGTCAACCGGAGCGGATCGCGGTTCGTCGAGCGGTTTGCCAAGGAGGCCGACCAGATGAGCAAGAGCACGTGCGCTCTGCTCGATGGTCACAAGGTTCTGACCTCTGTGTCGAGCATCACGGGTGCGACGCGCTTTGCCGGGCAGACCGTGCAGGTGTGGGCCGATGGCGTGCGACTGGCCGACAAGACGCTCGATGGATCGGGCAACGCCGCGCTCGGGGCAACGTATGCCCGCGTGGTCTACGGCAAAGCCTACACGGCCGACTACAAGAGCGTGAAGCTCGCCTATGCAGCGCAGCTCGGCGACGCCGTTGGCCAGACCAAGCAGGTGCGCGGGGCGGGTCTTGTGCTCGCCAACTCCTGCCTCGACGGCATCAGCGTCGGCCCGGACTTCAGTCATCTAGAAGCGCTGCCGGATGTCGTCAACGGCGCGGCGCGCACCGACAACCAGTTCTTCGCGCACTACGACCAGAACATCTTCCCGATCAATTCCGAGTGGGATACGGACGCGCGATTTGCCGTGCGCATCAACTCCGCCGAAGGTCCGGTGACGATGCAGGGCATCGTTCTTGATGTCGAGACGCGCGATGGCGCCGCTTAGGCCAGCAACGGATGCCGACTGGCACGCGATGTTCGGGTTCCAAGCTCCGCCGGAATGGTTCGGCTACGTGTCCGAGACGAAGTGGATGCGGCTCGGCATCGGTGGCGTCTGGAAAGATGCGGACGGGCGCTGGTGGATGTTCCTAGAGCGCGTGCCCGGCGTTAGAATGACGAAGACGGCGCACCGTGCGGCGATGCTGGTGATTGAACGCCTCGGGGCTCAGCCGGTGTACGCGCGCGGCGATCCGAATTTGACCGGCTCGTGTGAGTGGATCAAGCGTCTCGGGTTCGTAGAAACCTCCGAACAGATCGACGGGATACGGGTATGGGGCCTGAATACGCAGCCGTAGCCACGGCCATCGCCGCTGCAACGACGGCGGCAACATCTGTGATGAGCGCCAACGCCCAAAGCTCCGTTGCCAAGGCTCAATCGCAGTGGGCCGACCGGCAGGCGAAGGAAGAGATGGCCGTCGCTCAGCGGCAGGCCGGCGAAGAGCAGCGCAAGGCTGAGTTGGCGAAGTCGCGGCTGATGTCGGTGGCCGGCGCGTCCGGCTCGGGTGTGTCCGATCCGACGGTCCTGCAATTGGCGCAAGGCGTCGAGCAGGAAGGCCGCTACAACGCCGCGACCGCGCTTGCCGACGGGCAGCGGTCGGCGGACTCGATGACCTACCAGGCGGCTCTGGATCGCTGGACGGCGAGCGCCAACAAGCGCAACGCCTACCTCGGGGCGGCGGGCACGCTGATCGGCCAGACCATGGGCATGAAGGCCCGCTACGGCTCTAAAGGATCGACGCAGGGGACGGGCTACTGATGGCACAACTGCCCTCGCGCGACGACATGCAGCGCCGGTTGCCACGCGCTTCGACGCGCGGTGTCTCCATTCGTGCGCCGAGCTTCGACGGCCTTGCCCAAGCCGGGAAGGCGATTGCTGGCGGCATTTCGGCCATGGCGGAAGCCGACGGCGAGATCGACGACTACGAGACCAAGAAGCGCTTTCTCGATTTCCGCCTGCAAACCGAGATGGCTCTGTACGAGCGCAACATGCAGCCGGGCGGCGCCAACTATGCCGCCGAATGGCAGAAGGAGTTCAAGCGATCCGCGCGCGATTTCGTCGGCAAGGACGATACCAACATCCCGGAATCGCAGCGCGCCAAGGTCGGCTTCATGATGAAGCAGCACGAAGTGATGCTGCAAGAGCGCGCCATGCGCGCCGAGGAAGCCGAGCGCGACAGGTACGAGATCGAAGGGCTGGCGGAATCTCTCGAAGCCCGCAAGACGGCGGTCGCGTCCGATCCTGACCAGGTGGCGCGCTACAAGGCCGAAGCGCTGGAACTGATCGACAACAACCCGCGCCTGTCTCCGGCCGCCAAGGCCAGGCTGAAGAAGGACGCTATTCCCGGCATCATTGAGGAATCCTACCGGGGCCGCGCCGCGCGAGCAGCGACGCCGGAAGCCTACAAGGCGATCCTCGACGAGCTGAAACCAGACATGCCGGACAAGATGTCGTCGCGCCCGCTCGAAGAAGGGCGCGTGACCAAAGGTCCATCGGGCTGGGCGGCACACAATGCGACATGGAAGGGCCTGTCGGCCACCGAGAAGGCGGCGGCCATGGCGCTGCTTGAGGCGGACGGCGCCAATCCCGACGACGCGCGCAACGCGCTGGCGGCGATGATAAACCGTGCCGGCCGGACAGGCGAAGACCTTGGGGCGCACGTGTCGCGCTCGATCTATCAGCCGACCATAGAGCCGGCGCAGGAACGCCGGTTGGAGCGCATTCTGCGGTCGCCGGCCTTCGCCGATCTGAAAGGCTGGGCTGAACGCCGTGTCGCGGGGCAGGAGGCCGATCAGGTGAACGGCGCCACGCACTTCCTCGCGTCCGAGCAGACCATGCTCGCGCTCGAAGCCAAAGACCCGCGCAAGTACCGCTCCTGGCGCAAGTGGACGGGGTTCGACGGGCAGCAGTATCGCGGCGTGGTCATGCGCGACGGAAGCCATGCGTTCCTCGCCCCGGATGGCGTGGCCGAGACGGGCGTGACGGACGATCCGAACGCCTACGACGGACCGCACGCCGAGATGACGCAGAAGCAGCGCCGCCGCATCTACAACGTCATCGTCGACGACCAGAACAAGAAGCTCGCCGGCATGCGCGAGGAGGTCAAGACGACTCTGGCGAGCGAGATCGAGGCCGTGCGCCGCACCGGCAAAGGCTCGGCCAACTACGACAAGGCCCTCGACACGGCGCGCATGCTGCTCAACGAGAACCAGCTTCGCGACCACGAGATCGAGCGTGCCGAAGCCGAGTACGAATACCAGTTGCTCGGCGGCATCGAGCGCCTGACGCCAGACGCCATCGCGGACAAGCTCCAGCGCGTCAAGCCGGACGCCAACGAAATGAGCTACAAGGCGCACGCCAAGGCGTTCGACAAGGCACTGCGCTTCACCGAGCAGTTGCAGGAGCTGCGCGAGAAGGACCCGGCGGCGGCAGTCGATCCCGGCATCCGCACGGCGCCGGATCAGCCGGCGATCCCGGTGCGGGTCGGCGACCGCATCATCGAGGTCGATCCCGACATCGAGGGCGTGCGCGGCGCCAAGAAAGGCCCGCTGGCGCTGATGGACGCGCGCATGGCCGCGCAAGCCAAGATCGGGGTTGCCCCGGACATGCGCTCTCCGATCACGCGCAACGAAGCCGAACGCCTGCTGGCGCCGGTGGCGGGGCTCAAGGGCGACGACCTGGCCGGGCCGTTCACCAAGATCGCCGTTCAGATCGAGCAGCAGTACCAGCACCACGCGCCGGCCGTGCTTCGGTATCTCGCCCGCGTGCTCTACACCGACCGGGTGAGCCGTGAAATCGTCGGCGACGAACTGACAAAGGTGTTGAAGAAGCCCGGCATGGCGGTGATGGACGCCAGAAAGCTCAAGGAGCTGGAAGACATCAACGCGCACGAGAACGCGCGCCGCAAGGGCTGGCAAAGCGAAGCGACCACGGGGCCGGCCGCGCGACCGAGCCAGCGCCACATCATGCATTTGATCGAGAACCCGCAGCAGGCGGAGTTCTTCGACCAGAAGTTCGGCAAGGGCAGCGCCAAGCAGATACTGGACGCGGCCGGGGCTACGGCCCGATAAGCCATCCGAACGCGGCGATGCTCCAGACGATCCGGTCCAGCGCGTACCAGTAGAGTCCGCACACGATAGCAAACAAAGCGAGCGCCTTGGCGGTGTCTCGCATTCAGTGGAACAGCATGGCTGACAATCCCTTCGACGCTTTCGACGACTCTGCACGCCCGGCCACCGCTAGCAATCCGTTCGACGCGCTCGACGACGACGCGGTTGTGCAGAAGCGCGTCGCGGAGAATCCCGACCTGCAAGCCGTGATGTCGCGGTTCGCACGGTCGCGCGTCGACGACATCAGCGCGACCGCGCGCCGCGTTCCCGATCCCGAAGCGTTCACGTCGCTCGACGAGCGCACGCGCGGCAAGGCCGTGCAGGGGGAGTTGCAGGCGGCCGAAGAGGTCGACCAGCGGGCACAAGCGGCCGTCCGTGACGCGCAAGCCCGTGGCGATAGCGCCACCTACGGCGCTGCGGTCGAGGCCGCGAGCGAGGCGGGGCGTCGTCTGGCGCAGGCGCGCAAGCTCGACGAGGAC
>CALMWD010000382.1 GCA_937873105.1 uncultured Rhodanobacteraceae bacterium | reverse complement strand
TCACCGGCCATCGAGGCGATCCTGGCCGAGCACGAGGGCCAGGGCCGGACCACCCGGCTGCTGGCGAGCGCTTCCGAGGTGCTTGCGATCTTCGCGGTGGCCGACACCATCAAGGACAGTTCGCGGGCCGCACTCGAACACCTGCATCGCCTCGGCGTGCGCTCGGTGATGCTCACTGGCGACAACCCGCTGACGGCGCGCACCATCGCCGCCCAGGCCGGCATCGACGATGCGCGGGGAGACCTGTTGCCCGAGGACAAACTGCGAGTCATCACCGAACTGCAGGCCGCCCATGGCGCCACCGCGATGACTGGCGACGGCATCAACGACGCGCCCGCGCTCGCGCGCGCCGACATCGGATTCGCTATGGGCGGCACCGGCACCGACACGGCGCTGGAGGCCGCCGACGTGGTGGTGATGAACGACGATCTGCGCCGCATCCCCGAGACCATCGAACTCTCGGGACGCACCCATCGCCTGCTGTGGCAGAACATCGCCTTCGCACTCGGCGTGAAGCTGGTCTTTCTGCTGCTCGCCTTGTTCGGCGAAGCCACCATGTGGATGGCGGTGTTCGCGGATATGGGAGCCAGCCTCATCGTGGTGTTCAATGGCTTGCGAATTCTCCGTTGACGGCTTACGCGCAGATGTTTCGCAACAGCATCATCGAAGCCGTATCGCGCAAGGTTCAGCCCGATAGCGAATCGAAGTGCTGGTATCGCGGGTCGGCATGCTCACTCAGCGAACATGTGGACAAACCGGAAGAGGGCGATCTCCGCGTCCACCTTGTCGAACTCGACCGATCGGCGAATGGAATGCGATCGGCCATGTTCAAGTCGAAGCGTCCGAACGATGGACGCAAGGGTAGATCGCGACGAGTCCGATCGAGAGATGTGCGCGCAAGGCCTTGGCGACGGAGAAGACGAGCGATCAACACCGTCACATAGATCAGCACTGGCTGAATTGCCGAAAGGCAATATAAATCATATAGTTACGAAAGAACGGCTGAATTCTTCAGGAATAACGGCCAGCACTCAAGCTGGCCGTCGAACTCGACGGCAGCCAGCATCTCGATTCGTCGACCGATGCCCGTCGTGATTCGGTCCTGAAGGAAGCGGGCATCGAAACGGTGCGCTACTGGAATGGCGACATCACGAATCGAACCGAGGATGTGCTCGAAGACCTTTGGAATCGCATGCTTGCCCGTGCCGACGCCTGTCTCCCTTCTCCCCCCGGGAGAAGGGTTGGGGATGAGGGCGCTTTGGATGCCGAAAGCCCCTCATCCGGCGCTGCGCGCCACCTTCTCCCGACAGGAGAAGGGAGCAGGGACGAGGCCAAGCGCGCGTTCGACGAAGCAATCCTGGAGCGCCTGGTGTTGCTCAATGCCGAACGTGCCGCCGAAGAAGCGCGCGGACTGGTGCGCTGGTTGCGGCCCGAGTTCCAGAACCCCGGCGCGCAGCCCCGGCCCGAGCAGGTCGAAATCGACACCGGCGACGGCACGGACGCGACCGGAGAAGAGGGCACCGACGCGGACTCGTCCGGTCAGGGCGCGGGCAAGGCGAGGCACTGGCCCAAGGACGCGGTCGAACAGGTCCGCGCCGTCGCCGAGGTCTTGTCGGCCAGTCCGCATCCGCTGTCCCTCGACGCCATCGCTGCGCGCTTCAGCGGCCGCGGCCCCTGGAAGAAGCGCCTGCCGCAACTGCTCGACATGCTGGTCGCACTCGGACGCGCACGCCGCGACGGCGACGCCTACGGCGCGGCCTCGAACTGACACCGCCGTGGCCGGGAAGGGCGAAGACCCGTCCGCTCAACGCTCGCCGTGGCGCAGCCAGAGGTCGGCCTGGGCTTCGTCGTAGAACACGCGTGCGGTGAAGCCGGCTTCGAGCGCATACAACTCGCAGTACTCCAGCTGCTCCAGCCCGTTCGGCTTGACGTGCGCCACGCGCACGCCTTCGAGGCCCGTGCCCCTGAGCTGGGCGACCAGCGCTTGCCAGTCGTGCGCCGACAGCGCGTCGCCGACGGTGCGGTCGACCAGGAGCAGGTTGCGCGGCTGGCGCAGCTTCACTTCGGACACGATCGCGCGCCAGTAGGCAACGGTGTTGTCGAAGGTCGACGCACCCGCGACCTCGACGCGCAGGCCGTGCGGCAGCGGCGAAACCTGGATGCGCAACGTCGAATCGTCGGTCATCGGGCGATCGGTGCTCAATCGGCCTCGGTGGTCTTGCAGCGTGCCGTCGCCTTCACGTATTTCAGCTCGGCCACGTCGATCGGCTTGCCGGCGTCGTCGAACAGGTCGTAGCCGCGGCTGCCGCAGAATTCGCTGACCGTCCTCAGGCATTCGCCCACGTTCTGGTCCGGGGGACATTGCACCGCGAAGGACACCGGCTCGCCGGGCGCGGTCGATGTGGCCGCACAACCGGAAAGCAACACGGCCACGGTCGCGGCCGGAACCCGATGAAGTTTGATGCGCATGACGACAGCGACTCCATGCAAGCCGAACCCGTCCGGTCCGAGAGCCCGAGTGTAATCAAGGCCGATGTCGATGGCTCGTCACGCGACTGCGGAACGTCGGGCCGGCTAAGTCCCCGGGGGCGGCATCGCCGGCAGCGGCGGATGTGTAGGCGGGCACTGCCATTGGCACCAAACGGGACCGGGCAAGGCCGACATGGATCGGAGTATCGCCGCTACCATACCGACACGGGCAGGTTCGTCGCGGGCCTGTGTCGCAGCCGAGCGCTGCAATCCTTCCATCAGTCGGGCCAGTACCCGATGACTGACAGGGAGCGCCGCAGGGCGTGCTGGCGGGCCTGTAGGCACCATCCGCGGCGGTCGCGATCCCGCCAGGTCGATGCCGGCCTGCGCCCGCCGATCGACCCTGCGGCGAATTAGGGTGGCGGATCAGGCGCGGGCCACCGATGCCCGAGTCGGCCACGACACCTGCGCGAAGCGGGCCAGGATCGACGGCAACAGGCCGCGCAGTCGCGGCGAGTCGAGCAGGCCGGCGTCGAGCGCAGGCAGGGCACGCCGTGCGTCGCCGTTGAATGCGAACAGCGTGCGATTGGTGCAACTGGATTCGTCGAGCCAGACCGCCTGGTCGCGGTAGATGCGGCGGATGCGGGCCATGTGGGTGCCGACATCGGGCCCGTGCAGGTTCGACACCAGCACCCCGGACGCGGTCAGTGCCTGGTGGCAGTCGCGGTGGAAGCGGTGCGAGGCGAGCGATTCCGGAATCCCGTCCTGCGTGTAGCCGTCGACCAGGATGACGTCGTAGCGGCGGGTCGCATTCGCGATGAAGCGCGCGCCATCGTCGATGTGGATGCGAAAGCGATCGTCATCGGCAGGCACGTTGAACAAGTCGCGCAGTGCGACGACGCCGGGATTGATCTCGACGACGTCGATCTGCGTCTCGGGCAATTCGTGATGACAGAACTTGGCCAGCGAGCCGCCGCCGAGCCCGATCATCGCCAGTCGCCGTGGCCGTGGCACGAACAGCAGGAAACCCATCATCGTCCGCGTGTAGTCGAGCGCGAGCGCGATCGGATCCGCCTTGAACATGCGGCTTTGCAGGTCCAACTCGGCGAAGTGGAGGGTCCTGGCCTCCGGCGTGTCGTGCACGCAGGGGCGTTCGAGCACCGCGTCGAAGCCAGGTTCGGACATGGAGGCGCGTGACCGGGCGCGCGTCAGCGCTTGCGGGCCTTCTGGTGCGCGAACGGAAACGCGTTGTGCACCAGCTTGCCCAGCACGGCCTCGAACACCGGGTTGAAACCGTTCGGTGCGAGGTGGTGACGCAGCACGGCGGCAGCGATCACATTGGCCAGTTCCAGCGGCAGCGGCTCGACGGCCTGGCGCCAGACGTGCAGGTTCATGGTCTCGAGCGCACCGGCATCGGGCAGCATCGCGCGCACCTGCACGAACTCGCGCTGCAGTTGGGCGTCGATCGCTTCGCCCTGCGAGCGCGTGAGCAAGACCGTGCATGGCGTGCGCTTGTGCGCGCGGATGGCGCGACCGTAGTGGCCGAAACAGCTCGACAGCGCATCCGTCTGCGGCTTCAAGCGAGATCCCGCGGCTTGTGCGCGCTTGCGGGCGTCGACGACCGCGACCGAAATCTCGATCGGGGCGCGCGTGACCAGGGCCGCCACCGAGCTTTCCTCCGCGGTACTGTCACGGAACGGCGCACCCAGCTGCGGCGCGCAGGCTCGGATCCAGGACGCCGGCAACGCTGCGGTACTGGGTGTCGGCCGGTACTCGCCGCGTCCGGCGCGGACCGCATCCCAGGACTGTGTCAGCGCCGCCCAGGCGGTCGTCACGATCGGCCAGCACCAGACCTGGACGTAGTCACGATCCGCGTCCTGGTCCGACGGGTGGGCGCTGCCCATGAAGGCGATGCGCGCCGGATCCAGCTTTTCCGGCGCGGCAGCTACAGCGGGACGGCGACGGCTGGCGCGAACGGCGCTGGCGACTGGCTTTGCGGTCATGGCGAAACTCCGGATCGTCGCCAACGCTGGCGGCTGCCAGTCGCACCTGCAGAGCGGATGGCTGGCGGTGGCTTGAACGGCTGACACATGCGATGTCGACCGCAAGTAGTGATGTACTGGACATCAAAAACGATGTTCAGTATACAGGCGCCCACCGCCCGGAGGAAGCGGGTGCTACCCAGGAGAA